>NZ_JASGSR010000035.1:0-72105 GCF_040446015.1 Bradyrhizobium sp. INPA03-11B | reverse complement strand
GCGAGCCGCGCACCGACGGTTCACGCGAGCAGGTCTGGCACTGCGTCCCGTTCTCGGAAGGTGCGCAGTATGGGATCGAGTTGTTCTACCCCTACGACTTCGAGCTGCACGTCACCACGCGCAACGGCCGGTTGCACCTCGATGCGGATTGGGGCGAGCCGCCGGACAGCGGCGTGCAATGGCCACCGTTCCGGAATTTTGGCGACATGTTCTACACCTACCAGATCCTGCTCGACCTCAAGGTCGAACAGGGCATGGCGGTGCGCACCGAGCCGCATCCGCGCTTCTACACCGACCGCACCGACACCGTGCCGGTCGCCGTTCCGGCGCTGATCCGCAACTGGTGGCCGATGATGTTCTTCTGTGTGTTCAAGGCACCAGTGGAAGGACGAACGCACATCTTCCGGCCGAATGAGCCGTTCGCGCAGATCATCGTGATTCCGGAAGAGGCGGATTTCCAGCTCGAGCCGATGGGCGAGGAAGAAGCCGCAGAGCGCGAATTGCAGGCGCGCCGCATCTACAGCAATCGGCCCAAACTGGCCGCCGGCACCGAATGGACCTCGTCGACCGACACGGTGTTTGACGGCACCTATCGCCATCTCCACCGCGCTGCCAAGGAGAAGACGCGAGGGGCCTGAGACGCCGTCGCATCATTGCAGGCAAAACAAACGGGGCCCGCAGGCCCCGTTGTCGTATCGCCCAACCGCCGTGGCTCAGTAGTCGCGCCGATAGAAGCTGTGGTGATGATGATGGTGGTGATGATGGTGATGGTATCGCCGATAGCGCGGCACCACGATGACCGGAGGTCCATAGCCACGATCATAGTCGCGATAGTAGCCATGGTGGTGGTGATGGTGATGATGGTGGTGGTGGTGATAGAACTGCGCGAGTTGGACGGTCTCGCGCGCCGGAGGAGGCGTCGCCTCGTCCAGGGCTTGCAGCTTTGCCGAGGCGTCGGTGATCGGCTCCAGCAGTTCTGCGTAGGAGTTCGCCTGTAGTATGTCGGTCGGCGCGGGTGGCGGCGCTGCTTGCGCGGCCCCGAGCGCGCCCAGCGATGCGACCGCTCCCAACAATCCGGCAATCTTCTTTTCCATAGTCCTCCTCCACGTCGGTCCGCCGGACAAGACCGGCTGACTGCAACGCCAGGTTTCATGGAATGTTCCCGGAAATGTCCCAACGATTTCCCGGAGATTTCTTCTTGCGTCAGCCCGTCACCGCGCCGCGCGCGCGAGGAACTGAAGCAGCAGCCGGCCCACTTCATCGGGCTGCTCCTGCTGCACCCAGTGGCCGGCGCCGTCGACCAGATGGCAACCGATCATTTTGGTACAGGCCTTCGTCTGCATCGCCTCGAACACGCCGGGCCGCTGATAGGTGCCCCAATCCTGCTTGCCCGAGATGAAGGCGGATGGCTGGTCGATGGTGCGGCCGCTCCAGGTCTGCAACTCCGTAGTGAATGCGCCTGACGTGCCGCAGCGATACCATTGCAGCCCGCCCTGGAATCCGGTGCGCTGATACTCGGCGCTGTAATAGGCGAGTTCGCGATCCGGCAGCCATGTGTTGGCGGCGATTGCCTCGCGCGAGGGCATCTCTTCGGCGACGGTCGCGGCCATGTCCTTGGCGAGATCCATCACATAGTAGGTCGGCAGTTTTGCCAGTTCGCCCGCGGACCATGACTCCAGTCGGTAGGGTTTGTTGTCTTTCCAGTCCGCGCTCTTGTGATGGTAGTAGGCGCGCAGGAAGTCGTGCACGCCCTGCGGGGCGCGATGCATGTCGCCATTCGCCGGACGGGTCGAATAGTACCATTGGTAGTGCTTGCGCGGACGCGGCAGCGCGGCGAGCTCGCGGTGCACGGGGTCGTCAGTTGGGGGCTTTGCCGGTTCGTTGGCGGTGTTGAACGGCAGCGACGGCGGGCCCGAGAAGGGCGCGCTCATCATTACGACCGCGCGGAATACGTCGGGGCGGATCAACGCGCACCACGCTGCGACCGACGAACCGAAATCGTGCCCGATCACCGCATCGACGTGGCTGTAGCCGAACGCCGCCACCAGCCCGAGCGCATCGCGCACGAGATTGGGTAGGCGGAAGGCGGCGAGATCGCCGTCATAATCCGCGCTCCAGCCCGTCGTGCGACCATAGCCGCGCTGGTCCGGCGCAATCACGTGATAGCCGGCGGCGGCAAGCTTCGGCATCACCTTGCGCCAGGAAAACGCCAGCTCCGGAAAGCCGTGCAGCAGCAACAGGCAGGGCCGGCCTGACGTCTCGAAGCCTGCTTCAAGCACATGCATGCGCAGGCCATTGATCCCGTCGATATAGCGCGAGCGGATGGTGGCGGGCAGCGGGACGTCGGGGAGGGCTTCCATCTGAGATCACCTGTTTGGCATCGCCGCACAACCAGCGCATTTGGCTGTATGCTGGCGGGCATTGTTTCACGATAGCAACTTTGCCCAGAGGATGCATACCGCATGCGCCACGAGAGGATTGCAGAGCTGCCCGGCTGGATGTCGCGTCTCGGTTTGACGATCGCGGCCGCTGGTTTGGTGCTGATGTCGGCCGTGCGTGCCGCCGACATCAAGGAGCTGACCGAGAAATTGCCGCGCGCCTATATCGGTGAATTCGTGTGGGACGGCGACACCGCGGCGCAGAACGTCGTCATCACCTTCGACAAGGTTCGCCCCCTGAACGGGCAGAACGCAGAAGCGCGCGGCTGTGGTTCATACGAGACCGGCCGCCACGTGACCAAGATCGGCGTGCAGATGTTCATCCGGCTGTCCGATCTCGAGGTCGAGATCTTCGAACGGCCTCCCGATAGCGACGGGACGTTCGAGGCCGAGGGCAGCCATCGCGGCAAGCTGTCGCAAGATTTGCAGCAGATCGATGCGCAGTGGACCACCACGGCAACGGGCAAGCACGGCCAGCTGCATTTGCGTGCCGCGGGGTCGGCTGCGTGCGAGCCGGCGGAGGAGTTGTAGGTAGAGTCAGATTCGTAGGACGAGACGTGTGAGCGCGGCGTTCCGCTTCACCTTCCCCTGGAGGGGGAGGGTCGGCTCACAACGAGCGAAGCGAGATGTGAGGCGGGGTGGGTGATCTCTCCACGCGGGCAGCGCCCGAGTGAACGGACCTTCACCCCACCTCGGTTCGCATTTCATGCGAACCGATCCTCCCCCTCCGGGGGAGGATAGAGGCGTCCCCTCCAGGGGAGGGTGAGGCGCGTCACGCCTTGGCGGGAGCTTTCGGCCAGTACTTGTCGCGCAGGTGCCGCTTCACCAGTTTGCCGGTCGGTGTGCGCGGCAGCTCCTGCTCGAAGTCGATACTCCTAGGGCATTTGATCGGCGACAGATGCTGCCGGCAGAACGCGATCAGCTCGGCTTCGAGCTCCTTGCCGGCCTTGCCGATGTCGTGCGGTTGCACCACGGCCTTGACCTCTTCGCCCATCTCTTCGTTCGGCACGCCGAACACAGCGACGTCGGAGACCGCAGGATGCGTGATCAGCACGTCCTCGGTTTCCTGCGGGTAGATGTTCACGCCGCCGGAGATGATCATGTAGCTCTTGCGGTCGGTGAGATAGAGGAAGCCCTCTTCATCGAGATAGCCGACGTCGCCGAGCGTCGACCAGCCTTTGGCGTTGTAGGCCTTCTTGGTCTTCTCGGGATCGTTGTGATAGCTGAAAGCCGGCGCGTCGGCGAAATAGACCTGGCCGATCTGCCCCGTCGGTGCCTCCTCCTCGTTCTCGTCGAGGATCTTGACCTTGCCGACCACGGCGCGGCCGACCGTGCCGCGATGGGTCAGCCATTGCTGCGAGGTCGAGACCGTGACGCCGTTGCCTTCGGAGCCGGCGTAATACTCGATCAGGATCGGTCCCCACCAGTCGATCATTTTGGCCTTGATGTCGACCGGGCAGGGCGCCGCGGCGTGGATCGCGCCCTTCAGCGAGGAGACCTTGTAGCGGGCGCGCACCTCGTCGGGCAGCTTCAGCATGCGCACGAACATGGTCGGCACCAGCTGCGACTGCGTCACCTTGTGCTTCTCGACCTGCTTCAGGAATTCCTCGGCGTCGAAATGCTCCATGATGACGGAGGTGCCGCCCAGCACCGTCGCCATCATGTTGAAGCGCAGGGGAGCCGCGTGATAGAGCGGCGCCGGCGACAGATAGATACTGTCGGCATTCATGCCGCACATGTCGGCGGTGAGAATCCGCAGGAACGGGTTCGGTACGTCGATCCGGTTGCCTTCGAACTCCTTCTTGATGCCCTTCGGCCGGCCGGTGGTGCCGGAGGAATACAGCATGTCATAGCCGGCGACCTCGTCGGCAACCGGCGTGGTCGGCTGTGTGGCGGCCTCCTTGTCATAGGAGCGGAAGCCCGGTGCAGGCTCGTCCATCATGTAGAACAGCGGTTCGCCCGCCTCGCCCTTGATCAGGCCCTTCACCTTGTCGGCACACTGCGGTGTGGTGATGAACACCTTGGCGCCGCAATCCCTGATGATGTAGGCGATCTCCTCTTCGGTGAGGTAACGGCTGATCGCGGTGTAATAGAGCCCCGAGCGTTGTGCGGCCCAGCAGATCTCCATGAAGGCGAGGCGGTTTTCCATCAGCAGCGCGATGTGGTCGCCCGCCTTCAGGCCGAGCGAGCGGAACAGATGCGCGCCCTGGTTCGAGAGCTCGTCGAGCTCGCGATAGGTGATGGCCTTGCCGGACGCCGCCATCTGGTAGGCGATCTTGTTCGGGGTGTTGCGCGCGTGGATGGACGGATGGGTCAAAGATGTTTCCTCAAACAAGCTGGTCGTCCCGGCGAAGGCCGGGACCCATAACCACTAATTATTGTTGTTGGACTGGGTTGTGGCCCCAGCCGGGCCTAACCACAAACGGCTGTGGTTATGGGTCCCGGCCTGCGCCGGGACGACATCTTTTGTGTGGAGAGCCTTGGGCTCGCCTAACGCGACATTACAGCCGCTCGACGATCGTGACGTTCGCCATGCCGCCGCCTTCGCACATGGTCTGCAGGCCGTAGCGCTTGTTGCGTTGCTTCAGCGCATGCAGCAGCGTCGTCATCAGCTTGGTGCCGGAGCCGCCGAGCGGATGGCCGAGCGCGATCGCGCCGCCGTTGACGTTGAGCCGGGCCGGATCGGCGCCGGTGGTCTTCAGCCACGCGGTCGGCACCGAGGCGAAGGCCTCGTTGACCTCGAACAGGTCGATGTCGTCGATCTTCATGCCGGCCTTCTGCAACGCGCGCTGAGTTGCCGGCAGCGGCGCTTCCAGCATGATCACGGGGTCGCCGCCCATCATGGTGAGGTGATGGATGCGCGCCATCGGCTTGACGCCGAGCGCCTTGAGGCCCTTCTCGTTGACGACCATCACGCCGGAGGCGCCGTCGCAGATCTGGCTGGCGCTCGCCGCGGTCAGCTTGCCGTTCTCGGCGATCAGCTTGACGCCCTTGATGCCGTCGAGGCTGGCATCGAAGCGGATGCCTTCGTCGATGTGGTGGGTGTCGGTCGAGCCGTCGGCGCGGGTGATCTGGACCGGCACGATCTCGTCCTTGAAATGGCCGGCTTGGGTCGCCGCGATCGCGCGCTGGTGGCTGTTGTAGGAGTACTCGTCGAGCTCATCCTTCGACAGGCCGTACTTCTCGGCCATCATCTCCGCGCCGGTGAACTGGCTGAAGATGATGTTGGGATATTTCGCCTCGATGCCCGGGCTCTTGTAATGGCCGAAGCCGTTCTTGGCGGGCAGCGAGGAGGCGAGGCCCATCGGCACGCGGGTCATCGATTCCACGCCGGCGGCGATCACGCAGTCCATGGTGCCGCTCATCACGGCCTGTGCCGCGAAGTGCAGCGCCTGCTGCGAGGAGCCGCATTGGCGGTCGATCGAGGTCGCGGGCACGCTCTCCGGCAGCTTGGAGGCCATCACCGCGTTGCGCGCGATGTTGGTGGATTGCTCGCCGGTCTGCATCACGCAGCCCATGATCACGTCCTCGACCTGCGCCGGGTCGGCTCCGGAGCGTTCGACCAGCGCATCGAGCACGGTCGCGGCCAGATCGGCCGGATGCCAGCCGGCGAGACGCCCTCCCTTGCGGCCACCCGCGGTGCGAGCGGCGGCGACGATATATGCCTCGGCCATGTCTGATCTCCCTGACGTTTCTGGATTGGGGGTCCTAAAAGTTGGGCCGGATTTAAGGGGCGGCTCAGCATTTAGTCAATCAATCAATTAACTCTTGAGTGCAGCCCCGCCATGGGCTTATGTGCGGCCTCGATTTACCGTCGAGTCCAGACACAGAGCGGGACCAGAGCGCAGTTGAATACCAGCGTACCGACGAAACTCGCCGCCGGCAGAAACGCCACTGCCGACAAGCTATTGGTCGCAGCCAGCGAGCTGATGATCGAACGCGCCTCGATCGAGGTCTCGCTGTCCGACATCGCGCAGAAGTCCGGGGTCAACGCTGCGCTGGTGAAATATCATTTCGGCAACAAGGACGGGCTGTTGCTGGCGCTGCTGGCGCGTGACGCCGCCACAGAGATATCGCAGCTCGAATATCTGCTGGCGCAGCCGATCACGCCGTCGGAGAAACTGCGCCTGCATATCGGCGGCATCATCCGCGCCTATCACCAGTTCCCCTATATGAACCGGCTGATCCATTATCTCCTGCACGAGAGCTCGGCAGGCGCTGCGGATGAGGTGTCGAAATTCTTCGTCGCGCCGCTCCTGGATTTTCACCGCCGGCTGCTCGCAGAGGGCATCAAGGCCGGTCAATTCCGCAAGATCGATCCGGTGCTGTTCTACACCAGCCTGATCGGCGCCTGCGATCACCTGTTCTTCGGCCGCCACGCGATGTCGCGCGCGGTCGGCGTCGGTCCGGTCACCGACGAGGTCTGCCGCGAATACATCAAGCACATGGAAGCCTTGATCTTCGGCGGCGTGCTCAATCCCGATAAGGAAACGGCAGCCATCGCCGCCGGATAAAAAAGTTCGAGTCTAGAGAAGAAACGCCCAAGGAAAGGTTGTTCTCATGCAGTTGAAAGACGTTGCCGTTCTCATCACCGGCGGTGGCTCCGGCCTCGGCGCCGCAACCGCGCGCGCCATGGCCGCCAAGGGCGCCAAGATCGGCGTGATCGACCAGAACAAGGAAAACGCCGAGAAGGTCGCCACTGAGGTGAAGGGCGTTGCCCTGCACGCCGACGTCACCGACGAGGAAGCCATCAAGGCGGCGATCGCCAAGGCCGAGGCCGCGCACGGCATCGCGCGCGTGCTGATGAACTGCGCCGGCATCGGCGGCTCGCAGCGCATCGTCGGCAAGGACGGCGTCTATCCGCTGGCGAAGTTCGTCCGCATCATCAACGTCAATCTGATCGGCACCTTCAACGTGCTGCGCCTGTTCGCCGAGCGGCTGGCGACCGAAGCCCCGATCGGCGAAGAGCGCGGCGTCGCGATCAACACTGCGTCGGTCGCGGCCTATGAAGGCCAGATCGGCCAGATCGCCTATTCCGCCTCGAAGGGCGGCGTCGTCGGCCTCACGCTGCCGGCCGCGCGCGACCTCGCCAGCCTGAAGATCCGCGTCAACACCATCGCGCCCGGCCTGTTCCTGACGCCGCTGCTGATGGGCTTGAACGAAGAAGCGCGCAAGAGCCTCGGCGCCCAGGTGCCGCATCCGGCACGTCTCGGCGATGCCTCGGAGTACGGCAACCTCGCCGTTCACATCGTCGAGAACCCGATGCTCAACGGCGAGACCATCCGCCTCGACGGCGCCATCCGCATGGCGCCGCGCTAGCGCGGGGCTCTTCTTCTTCCCTTCTCCCCTTGTGGGAGAAGGTGGCGCGAAGCGCCGGATGAGGGGTTCTCTCCGCGGAGACAGACCCCTCACCCAATCGAGTGCAAATCTGACAGCGAACATGCCCTCTCCCACAAGGGGAGAGGGCGCAGCAACGAGCATCGCGTTCGCTGAACGGGCGGGAGCAAGATGTGACAAATCCGCTGCTGATCGAACATCACGACGGAGTCGATTGGGTCACGCTCAATCGCCCCGAAAGCCTCAACGCGCTCGATCCCTCGCTGATCGACGCGCTCAATACCTATTTCCAGGGCCTGCAGGGCAATCGCGACACCCGCGTCGTGGTGCTGAAGGGCGCCGGCGTGAACTTCTGTGCCGGGCTCGATCTCAAGCACGCGATGGCGCGGCGCGGCGGGCAGACCGAACCGCCGAGCGTCGCTGACTCCCTGGACTCGCAGCGCCGCATTGCCGACATCGTGATGCTGATGCGGCGCTGTCCGCAGCCGATCATCGCGCTGGTGCAGGGCGCGGCCGCCGGCGGCGGCTTTGCGCTGGCGCTTGCCGCCGACATCCGCATCGCGGCGAAGAACGCGCGGATGAACTGCGCCTTCATCAAGCTCGGCTTAGGGGGCTGCGACATCGGCACCAGCTATTTCCTGCCGCGCCTCGTCGGCGTGTCGGTCGCCTCCGAATTGATCCTCACCGGGCGCTTCATCAACGCCGATCGCGCGCTCGCCGTCGGTCTGGTGTCCGAAGTGGTCGAGGCCGCCGATCTCGATGGCGCTGCCAATCCTTATGTCGATGCGATGATGACGGCCTCGCCGGTCGGTCTGCGCCTCTCGAAGGAATGCATCAACATGAGCGTCGATGCCGGCTCGATCGAAGCCGTGATTGCGATGGAGGATCGCAACCAGGTGCTGTGCAGCCGCTCGGAAGATTTTCAGGAGGGCATCAGGGCCTTCCTTGAGAAACGAAAGCCTGTCTATATCAGGCGCTGAGAACAGATCCTCAAAAGGACAAGAATTCCGGGAGACGCAAAATGGATGGAGACGCGGCGATGCTGACGAAGCCCGCCTTCCGCAAGGTGGATTGGCTCGCGCGCGACATCGCGGTCGAACGGCGCGCCGACGGCACCGTCGTCCTGAAGTCGCGGATTCCGCTGCAGGCCTACGAGACGCACATTCCGGCCTATCTTGCCAAATGGGCGGCGCAGGCGCCGGAGCGCATCTGGCTCGCGCAACGCGGCGGCCCGGACCGGCAGTGGCGCAAGGTCTCCTATGGTGAAGCCAAGCGCACCGTCGATGCGCTGACCCAGGGCCTGCTCAATCTCGGCGTTGCCGACGGCCGGCCCGTCGCGATTCTCTCGGGCAATTCGATCGAGCACGCGCTGATGACGCAGGCCGCGATGCAGGCGCGGCTGCCGGCCGCGCCGGTGTCGCCGGCCTATTCGCTGATGAGCCAGGACCATCTCAAGCTCAAATATCTCTTCAACCTGATCAAGCCCGCCGTCGTGATGGTGCAGGATGGCCCGGCCTTCGAGAAGGCGCTGAAGGCGATCGACCTCACCGGCATCACCGTCGTCCACGTGCTGCGTCCCTGCGAGGGCATCAACAGCGAGGCCTTTGCCGAGCTCGCGGCAACGCCGGTCACCGCCGATGTCGACAAGTCGATCGCGAAGATCACGCCCGACACCGTCGGCAAGCTGCTGTTCACCTCGGGCTCGACCGGCATGCCCAAGGCCGTCATCAACACCCAGCAGATGATGTGCGCCAACGCGGCGATGATGATGCAGGTGCGGCCGCGCGAAACGGCGGGGCCGATCCCGACCGTGCTCGACTGGATGCCGTGGAATCACACCATGGGCGGCAACGCCGCGTTCAATCCTGTGCTGGTCGATGGCGGCACGCTCTATATCGACGACGGCCGGCCGATGCCAGGCCAGCTCGAGGAGACCATCCGCAATCTGCGCGAGGTTTCGCCGACCTATTACGCCAACGTGCCGGCCGGCTATGCCGCGCTCGCGGCCGCGATGGAGAAGGACGAGGCGCTGTGCCGGAGCTTCTTCAAGAACCTCTCGATCATGGCCTATGGCGGCGCCCGGCTGCCCGACGATCTCTATGACCGGATGCAGGCGCTGGCGGTGAAGACCACAGGCGAGCGCATCGTGTTCTACACCGGCTGGGGCTCGACCGAGACCGCGCCGACCTCGACCGGCACCTATTGGGATACCGAGCGCGTCGGCCTGATCGGCCTGCCGTTCCCCGGCGTCGAGCTGAAGATGGTGCCGTGCGGCTCGAAGTACGAATTGCGGCTGCGCGGCGTCAACGTCACGCCGGGCTATTTCGGCCAGCCGGACCTCACGGCGAAGATGTTCGACGAGGAAGGCTACTATTGCATCGGCGATGCCGGCGTGTTCGTGGACCCCGCGGATCCGCTGCAGGGCATCATCTTTGCCGGCCGCGTGGTCGAGGACTTCAAGCTGACCACCGGCACCTTCGTCCATGTCGGCTCGCTGCGCACCGACGCGATATCAGCCGCGACGCCGGTCGTGCATGACGCGCTGGTTGCGGGGCAGGACCGTGAGTTCATAGGCCTGCTGTGCTGGCCCAACCTGCATGCCTGCCGCCAGCTCGTCGGCAATGCCGATGCGAGCTATGAGGAGGTGATCCGGCATCCGGACGTGATCGCCTGTCTCGAAAAGGGCCTGCAGGCCCACAACGCGTCCACCACCGGCAGCAGCATGCGCATCGCGCGTGCGATGCTGATGGTCGAGCCGCCGTCGATCGACGGCAACGAGCTCACCGACAAGGGCTACATCAACCAGCGCGCCGGCCTTGAACGCCGCGCCGCACTGGTGGAGAAGCTCTACGCCGGCAAGCCCGGCGACGACGTGATCATTTTGAACTGACCGCAGGATGGGTAGAGCGCAGCGAAACCCATCATCTCGAACCACACAACCGATGGGTATCGCTTCGCTCCACCCATCCTACGAACAACAACAGCAACGCGGGTAAGCGCCATGAATTTCGATTTCTCCGACGAACAGAAGCAGATGCGCGACGAGGCGCGGAAGTTCCTCAGCGAGCAGTGCCCGCCGAAGGCCGTGCGCGAGGTGCTCGACGGCAAGGCGCCTTACGACAAGTCGCTGTGGAAGGGCCTCGCCGAGATGGGCTTCCTCGGTGTCGCGATCCCTGAGCAGTTCGGCGGCGCGGGCGCCGGCCATCTCGAGCTCTGCGTGATCGCCGAGGAAATGGGCCGCGCGCTGGCGCCGGTGCCGTTCTCCTCGACGGTCTATCTCGCCGCCGAAGCGATCCTGATCGCGGGCAGCGACGCACAGAAGCAGAAATGGCTGCCGAAGATCGCCTCGGGCGATGCCATCGGCACGCTGGCGCTGTTCGAAGGCAAGGGCAATCCGTCGCCGAAGGCGATCAAGGTCACGGCCAATGGCGGCGTGCTCAACGGCGTCAAGAAGCCTGTGCCGGATGGCGCGATCGCCGATTTCGCTGTAGTCGCCGCGCGCACCGGCTCGAGCGGACGCGAGTCCGATATTTCCCTGTTCATCGTTGATCTCAAAGCCGGCGGCGTCGAGGTGAAGTCGCTGACCAACATCGATCTGACCCGTGGCCAGGCCGAGATCACCTTCAAGGATGCCAAGGCCGAGCCGCTCGGCGCGGCCGGTGAGGGCTGGAGCGTCATCACGCAGGTGCTGGATCGCGCCGCCGTGCTGACGGCGTTCGAACAGGTCGGCGGCGCCGACCGCGCGCTGGAGATGGGCCGCGACTACGCGCTCGACCGTATCGCGTTCGGCCGTCCGATCGGCTCGTTCCAGGCCGTCAAGCACATGCTGGCCGACATGTATGTCTCGGCGACCCTGGCGCGCTCGAACTGCTACTACGGCGCCTGGGCGCTCTCGACTAACGCCGGCGAGCTGCCGGAGGCGGCCGCCGCCGCACGCATCAGCGCGACGCAGGCGTTCCAGCACTGTGCCAAGAACAACATCCAGGTTCACGGCGGCATGGGCTTCACCTGGGAGTTCGACTGCCACATGTACTATCGCCGCGCCAATGCGGTCGCGCTCGGTCTCGGCAGCCTGTCCTATTGGGAAGACGCCCTGATCGATCGCATGCGCAAGAAGAACGCGGCGTAGTCCCACGATTCGTCATTCCGGGATGCGCGAAGCGCAGACCCGGAATCCAGAGGTTTGGATCGAGATTCCGGGTTCACGCTTCGCGTGCCCCGGAATGACGGAAAGAGGAAGCGTCATGAATTTCGACGACACCCCGCAGGAGGCCGCATTCCGCGCCGAGGCGAAAGCCTGGATCGCGGCCAATGCGCCGAAGCAATATGAGGACGAGCTGCGCAAGGCCTCGCTCGGCCGCGTTGCGCTCAAGGGCGCCAACATCCTCGAGGTCGCCAAGGCCTGGCAGAAGAAGAAGGCCGACGCCGGCTGGGCCTGCCTGCATTGGCCGAAGGAGTATGGCGGTCGCGGGTCGTCGCCGATCGAGCGCGTGATCTGGCAGCAGGAGGAGGGCCCGTTCGGCCGCCTCAGCTCGATGTTCATCATCGGCCACGGCATGTGCGGCCCAACCATGATGGCGTTCGCCGGCGAGGAGCAGAAGCGCAAATACCTGCCGCCGCTCGCCTCGGGCGAGAAGATCTGGTGCCAGCTGTTCTCGGAGCCCGCCGGTGGGTCCGATGTCGCAGGCCTGCGCACCCGTGCCGAGAAGCAGGGCGACGAATGGGTGATCAATGGCCAGAAAATCTGGACCTCGGGCGCGCATTATTCCGACTACGGCATCCTGCTGACCCGTACCGATCCGACGGTCGCGAAGCACAAGGGCCTCACCATGTTCTTCCTGGACATGAAGAGCCCGGGTGTCGAGGTGCGGCCGATCAAGCAGGCGAGCGGCGCGTCCGACTTCAACGAGGTCTATTTCACCGACGTGCGGATTCCGGACTCGCAGCGGCTCGGCAATGTCAATGACGGCTGGAACGTGTCGCTGACCACGCTGATGAACGAACGGATGTCGATCGGCGCCGGCGTCGCCACCGGATTCCCCGAGCTGTTCGACTTCTGCAACAGCCTGATGCTGGAGGATGGCCCTGCGATCGAGAACCGCGCCGTGCGGTCGAAGCTTGCGAACTGGGCGGTGAAGGCGAGCGGGCTGAAATACACCAGCATGCGCGCGATCTCCGCGCTGTCGCGCGGCGAACGTCCGGGGCCGGAGAATTCGATCGGCAAGCTGGTTGCCGGTTCGATGATCCAGGACGTCGCGACTTACGCGCTCGATCTGCAGGGCGCCGCAGGTGCCTTGAGCGGACCCGAGGATGCCGAGGTCGCCGGCAAGTTCCAGGCGATGCTGCTGCGTGCGCCGGGCACCCGCGTCGAAGGCGGCACCGACGAGATCATGCGCAACATCATCGCCGAGCGCGTGCTGGGCCTGCCCGGCGACATCAGGGTCGACAAGGACGTTCCCTTCAACAAGATCCCGACCAAGGGAAGAGCATGATGTCGTTCCGGGGCGGCGCGTAGCGGCGAACCCGGAACCTCGAGCCGCATAACAAATCTCCAGATTCCGGGTTCACGCTTCGCGCGCCCCGGAATGACAAGAAAGAAGGAGCCGCCATGAATTTCGATGACACGCCGCAGGAAGCCGAATTCCGCGCCGTCGCCCGCAAGTGGATCGCCGCCAACGCGCCGAAGGAGTTCGAGGATGAGCTCTCGAAGTCCTCGCTCGGCCGTATCAGGCTCGCCAAGCACGACATGGTCGAGGTCGGCAAGGCCTGGCAGAAGAAGAAAGCCGAAGGCGGCTGGGCCTGCCTGCACTGGCCGAAGGAATATGGCGGCCGCGGCGCGACGCCGATCGAGCGCGTGATCTGGCAGCAGGAAGAGGGCGTCTACGGCAAATTGACCCAGCCGTTCCAGATCGGCGAGGGCATGTGCGGCCCGACCGTGATGGCCTGGGGCAGCGAGGAGGCGAAGCGCCGCTATCTGCCGAAGCTCGCTGCGGGCGAGGAGATCTGGTGCCAGCTGTTCTCCGAGCCGTCGGCCGGCTCCGACGTCGCGGGGCTGCGCACCCGCGCCGAGAAGAAAGGCGACAATTGGGTCGTCAACGGCCAGAAGATCTGGACCTCGGGCGCGCATTACTCCGACTACGGCCTGTTGATCGCGCGCACCGATCCGAATGTGCCCAAGCACAAGGGCCTCACCATGTTCTTCCTCGACATGAAGAGCCCCGGCGTCGAGGTCAGGCCGATCAAGCAGGCCAACGGCATGCAGGAGTTCAACGAGGTCTATTTCACCGACGTGGTGATCCCGGACAGCCAGCGGTTAGGGGCCGTCGGCGAGGGCTGGAGCGTGTCGCTGACCACGCTGATGAATGAGCGCATGTCGATCGGCGCGCGGCTTGCGACCGGCGTGCCCGAGATGTTCGAGTTCTGCTCCAACCTGATGCTGGAGGATGGTCTTGCGATCGACGATCCGGCGGTGCGCTCCAGGCTTGCGAGCTGGGCGGTGAAGGCGAGCGGGCTGAAATACACCAGCTACCGCGCGATCTCGGCGCTGTCCAAGGGCGAGCGGCCGGGCCCGGAAAATTCCATCGGCAAGCTCGTCTCCGGCCTGATGCTGCAGGACATCGCGACCTATGCGATGGACCTCGAAGGCGCCGCAGGCAGCCTCACCGGCACCGATGAGCAGCAGGCCAACGGCCAGTTCCAGCAGATGCTGCTGTCGTCGCCCTCGATGCGTATCGCCGGTGGCACCGACGAGATCCTGCGCAACATCATCGCCGAGCGCGTGCTGGGGTTGCCGGGTGATATCCGGGTCGACAAGGACGTGCCCTACAACAAGATCCCGACCAAGGGCAGATGATCGTAGGGTGGGTTACCGACTTGTCCGCCGTAGCTCAAGGAGCGAAGGCGGAAGGCGTAAGGCGTAACCCACCGTTTCACCGAACACGCGAGAAGAGGTGGGTTACGCTTCGCTAACCCACCCTACGGAAACGAGGACGCGATGGACGCCGCAGTAAAACAACAAGACCGCATCGACGTTTTGCAAGGTCTGCTCAACGAACGCTACTCGGTGCGTGCGTTCCTGCCGCGCGAGGTGCCGCGCGACGTCATCGAACATATCCTCAGCGTCGCGCAGCGCACCGCGTCCTGGTGCAACAGCCAGCCCTGGCAGGTGTTGGTTGCGTCAGGCGAGGCCAAGGAGCGCTTTCGCAAGGCGATCTATGCCGAGGCGGCGTCCGGCGCCAAGGACGATCACGACTTCACGCCGCCGCGCGAATATGTCGGGGTCTATCTGGAGCGACGCCGCGAGAGTGGCTTCCAGCTCTACAACACGCTCGGCATCGCGCGCGGCGACAAGGTGGCCTATTCAAAGCAGGCGCTGGAGAACTACAATTTCTTCGGCGCGCCGCATGTCGCCGTGATCCACACCAACGAGCCGCTCGGCATCTATGGCGCGATCGACTGCGGCGGTTATGTCTCGAACTTCATGCTGGCCGCGCAGGCGCTCGGGCTCGGCACCATCCCGCAGGCCGCGCTCGCCCGCCATTCCGGCTTGATCCGCCGCCATTTCAACCTGCCTGACGACCGCCGGGTTGTCTGCGGTATCTCGTTCGGCTATGCGGATCATGCGCACAAGGTGAACAGCTACCGCACCTCGCGCGCAACTGTGGCGGATACTGTCACATTCATTGATGTATAGTTTCCTCAAGGCGGGATGTATCCTCCCGCCGAGGACAAGAAGAAGCGACAAGAAGAACCCAAGAAGAACAATGGCGAACAACGCCGCTCCGACGCCAGCCGAGATCAGCTGGCAACTGCACCGTCTGCCTGCGCTCGAGCGCGACGCGTTCATCGCCGCGCATTATCTGGGACAGCCTGTTGCCTGGAAGACTCGCTTCTTCGACGCGATTGACTGGGGCGCGGGGCAGGTGCTGCAATTCAGCTTTCTGCAACGCGGCTGGCATCGCCATGCGCGGCTCGACAATCCGATCTATGCCTATATCGACCTAGAGCAACATCCGGAAACACGCGGCCTGCGCCGCGGCCGTCGGATCGATCTCCAGGGCACGATCAAGGGCGTCGATTTCGTGACCGGGATTACGCTTGAGCTGGACAAGTTCGAGATCCTGCCGGTCAACTTTCTCGACCGCTTCGTGATCAGCTCCGACAGCCGTTACTAGCACGCAGCGAACCGCAGACTCCGCTTTCACCTCGCCCCGCGTGCGGGGAGAGGCATAGGCCGCCTTTGGCGGCCGTTCTCAAGAACGCCGAAGCAGTGCTTCGGCTATGACGCATCGTCAGATGCGTTCCGGGTGAGGGGGAGGCTCCGCAAATGCAGCTACCACCGTATGCGCGGAGAAAGCCCCTCACCCCAACCCTCTCCCCGTAAGAACGGGGCGAGGGAGCGCACCGCCGTCGCGGTCACCATCCGACCTTATCTCATCGCCCCTTAGCGCCCGCCACGCGGCGCCGCGGCGCAGAAGCATAGCGCGAGGCCATCGCGCCGGTGAGTTCTGCCATCTTCTCGCGCAGCCCGTCGGGCGCGATCACCTCGACCTCGGCGCCGAGTCGCAGCAGCTCGGTTGCGGCATGCCACACCGTCTTGCCGACTGGCATGGTGGCGATGTGCCAGCCAAGGGCGTCGGTGCCATCAGCAAGCCGCATCCGCGCCTTCACGTAGGGATGCGCCAGCGCATCGAACAGCTTCAACCCGAGCGGCGACAGCCGCACCGTGGCTTCGTTCGGATGCAACTCGGCCTCGAGCCGCTCGATCGAGGCACGCCAATAGGTAGCGAGGTCGAAGTCCGCCGGCCGCGCGAACGGCGTCTCCAGGACTATGCAATGCAGCACCCGCGCGACGCGGTAGGTGCGCACATTGCCGTCGACGAGGCCGGCGAGATACCAGCTGCCGCCCTTCAGCACGAGGCCGAGCGGCGCCGCGCGCCGCCGCTTCTCGGCCTTCCAGCTCTGGTAGCGGATCTCGATCAGGTTTTCGCGCAGCACGGCGCCGGCGATCGCGCGCAGATGCTTCGGCTCCTCGGTCTCGCCGAACCAGCCGGGCGCGTCGAGATGGAAGCGCTGCTGCATCCGGTTCGCGTTGGGCCGCAAATTCTCCGGCAATGCCGCCATCAGTTTGGTCTGCGCCGCGACCATCGCGGCATCGAGGCCGAGCGCCGCGGCGGGGCCGGGCAGTCCGGCCATGAACAGCGCCTCGGCCTCGCCCTGCGACAGTCCGTTCAGCCGCACCCGATAGCCGTCGAGCAGGCGATAGCCGCCCTCGGCGCCGCGGTCGGCATAGACAGGCACGCCAGCGGCGGCCAGCGCGTCGATGTCGCGGTAGATCGTGCGCACCGAGACCTCGCAGGTCTCGGCCAATTCGGGCGCGGTGACCTGTCCCCGCGCCTGCAGGGTGGTGAGGATGGAAAACAGCCGGCTCGCGCGCATGGGAAAACTATACCTGACACAAGATGTCAGGTATAGGCGGACATAAGGAGGCCATGCCGCTGTCGGCGCAAGGAGACCTGCCCATGATTACCGCTGCCACCACCGAGCGCGTCACGCTGTATTACTCGCCCCAGAGCCGCGCCACCGGCACCCGCGTGCTGCTGGAGGAGCTCGGCGCGCCCTATGATCTGCACATCCTCAACATGAAGGCGGCCGAGCAGCGCAAGGACGCCTATCTCGCCATCAATCCGCTCGGCAAGGTGCCGGCGATCCGCCACGGCGACGCGCTGGTGACCGAGCAGGTCGCGATCTTCATCTATCTCGCCGATCTGTTTCCGCAGGCAGGTCTTGCGCCGGCGCTGAACGACCCGCGCCGGGGCCCGTATCTGCGCTGGATCGCCTATTACGGCTCCTCATTCGAGCCGGCCGTGATCGACCATTTCATGAAGCGCGTGCCGGCGCCGATCACGCAGTCGCCCTATGCCGATTACGATACCATGCTGGGCGCGCTCGAGGCGCAGCTCGCCAAGGGGACCTATCTGTTCGGCGATGAGATCACTGCGGCCGACATCCTGTGGGGGGTCGCGCTGAGCTGGACCATGATGTTCGGCATCGTGCCGAAAAGGGACGTCTTCGTCCGCTACGCCGAACGCATCACCGCGCGCCCGGCTTTCGTCCGGATGTCGAAGGCCGACGACGAGATGGCGGCGCAGCATGCCGCCGCCACCGGAGTGTGATACGGATCGTGCCGATGGCGAAAGTCCTGCACAGCACCAACTGCTTCAACACCCTGATCCGCGTCGCCGAGGATTGCCCGGCGCAGCGCGGCGAGGAGCCGCAGCCGCGCGGCGGTCAGCCGACGGTTGCCGTGCTGCAATTCCGGATGATTTCAGGCGCCCCCTACAAATACACCTCCGACGACGTGGTGTTCGCCACGTCTTCGGCCGGCCGCGCGCTCGATGCGAAGGCCGCGAAGAAGGAGCGCAGCCTCGCCCGGGAGACCTTCTTCTCGCGCGGCCAGGCCTGCATGCGCGCCTCGCCGCTCGGAAAACGCTTCGGCTGGGGCGTGCACGCGGATGCCGAAGGCCGCATCGCGATCTACGCCGTCGACAGCAAGCGCTACCAGGCACTGGCGCGCGACCCTGACATCACGCAGACGCGCGCGATGCGGAGCAAGCGGGCGTAGAGGGCTCTTCTTATCCTCCCCTGGAGGGGGAGGATCGACGCGAATGAAATGAGCGGCGAGGTGGGGTGATCTCTCCACTCGGGCAGCGCCCGTGCTGAGAGATCACCCCACCCCGGCTCACATTCCGCTGTGCTCCATGTGAGCCGACCCTCCCCCTCCAGGGGAGGGTAGCATCAGTCCGTTCCTGCTAAACCCGTCATCCCCGCGCAAAGGCTTCGCCTTTGTCGCTGGAGGAGCGCCAACGGGTCCGCGCGAAGCGCGGCCCGATGACAGGCTCCGCGCGTCTCGAAGGATGCACGGCCACCAGCCGGGCCGTCGACCCTTCGAGGCTCGCTCCGCTCGCACCTCAGGGTGACGGTATTGGTAGCACCATGCGCCGCGCTAAAACCTCCGCGCCCGCTTCTCCGCAAGCGCTTTGATGCCTTTCTTATCCTCCCCTGGAGGGGGAGGATCGACGCGAATGAAATGAGCGGCGAGGTGGGGTGAAGGTCTCTCCAAGCAGGCGCTGCCCGTGTTGAGAGATCACCCCACCCCGTCTCACATTCCGCTGCGCTCCATGTGAGCCGACCCTCCCCCTCCAGGGGAGGGTGAGAGAGCTCTGCCGCACGAGGCTGAACTAAAACCTTGGCGGCCGTTTCTCGGCGAAGGCCTTGATGCCTTCCTTGATCTCGTCGCCGCGCATGCTGTCGCGGTGGCGGGCGTCGGCGGCGGCCTCATCCAGCTCGCCGCGGGCGAATTCGTTGATCGCGCGCTTCATGCCGGCCATCGCCTTCGGCGCATTGCCGGCCAGGATCGTCGCAAGCCTGTCGACCTCCTCGTCGAGCAGGTCGAGCGACACCATCGCGGTGAGGTAGCCGATCCGCAGCATCTCCGGCGCGGTGATCTTCTGCGCGGTCAAGAACAGCATCTTGGCGTTGTCAACGCCGAGCCGCGTGACGTAGCGCTGGATGCCGCTCTTGTAATAGTGCAGGCCGAGCCGCGCCGCCGGCATGAACATCTCCGCGGTATCGACGCCGATGCGGAAGTCGCAGGCGAGCGCAAGGTCGGTCGAGCCGCCATAGACGCCGCCATTGAGCCGGCAGATCGTCGGTACGCTCAAATCCTCGAGGCGGTTGACCACGACCTCGAACGCCGAACCCGCGCTCTGCTGCTCATTGGCGCTCACTGCGCGCTCGGCCACCGAGTTGAGGTCGTAGCCGGCCGAGAATGCGCGGCCGGTTCCGGTCAGCACCAGCACCCGGATCGCGGGATCGGCGTCGATGCGGTCGAACAGGCGGACGAGCTCGCCGAGATCCTCGGCCTGCAGGCGGTTGAGATGCTTCGGCCGGTTAAGGCGGATCGTGGCGCGTGCGCCCGCAATTTCGAGCACGGGTCCGCTGGCGGTGTCGGCCGCGTCGGCCATCTTGGTCTCCATCATTGGTTCTCACGTTCGCGCCGCTTCGCCTCGGCGTCGATGGTCTCGGCGAGATCGGGATGCCTTGCCATCAACAGGCGGAAATCGACCAGGTCAAGCACCAACAGCCGGGTCACCTTGCTGGTCGCGACGCTGGCGCCGCGCTTGGCGTTGCCCAGCAGCGCCATCTCGCCGAAGAACGCGCCCTCGCCGAGCTTGACCTTGCGCCCGGGCAGGTCGACCTCGACCTCGCCGGCGGCGACGAAATACATGCAGTCGCCATTGGTGTCCTTGCGGATGATCATGGTGCGCGGCGGCAGGTCGATGGTCCGCAGCACCTGGGTGACGTCGGCGATCGCGGCGGGGCCGAGATGCGCGAAGAACGGCACCTTGCTGACGGTCTCCCAGGTTTTCAGGAAATTGTCGCGGCGGGTCTCTGCGGCAAAGCCGGTCGCCAGAATACCGGTCCACAGCCCGAACACGCCAAGGCCCGAGATCATCACCATGGCGGCGACCATGCGGCCGAGCGGCGTGATCGGCACCACGTCGCCATAGCCGGTCGTGGTCAGTGTCACCACCGCCCACCACAGCGCCGCCGGCACGCTGCCGAAGGTTTGCGGCTGGACGTCCCGCTCCAGGAAGTATTCGGCGACCGAGGCCAGGAACACCACCATCAGGAAGATCACGAGCACGCTGAGCAGCGGGCCGGATTCGACCACCAGCACGCGGCGGAGCTGGCGCAGGCCGGGAATGCCGGGCACCACCTTGAGCACCCAGAGCACGCCGAGCAGCCATGCGGTCTTCGGCTCGAGGCCGGCGAGCAGCGCCAACGGCACCGCCAGCGCGCCGGTCGCATCGACGATGCCGGCACTGGACAGCTGGTAGAACCAGAACTTGTCCTGCCGCCGCATGTGGCGCAGCCGCACCAGCCATTCGAACACGAAATAGGCAAGGCAGGCCCACAGCAGCGCATCGACCCAGTGCGGCACCGCGTCATAGGCCGGCGCGACCGTCAGCAGCGTCATCATGGCGACGCCGACCGTGACCGCGACATAGGCCGCCGTGGTCATGTTGCGGCCGGCGGTCGCGGAAACGAAGCGCGTCAAGGCCGGAAGGACGAGCGGCTTGGACATCGGAACGGAGCTTGCCTGTCGCTGAACTGCTGGAATCAAGGCCCTGTGAGCGGCGGAGCCTGTGTCACAACGTGCCTCTCCCGGTTGAGGCCGTCAACGCGCAGGCCGCGGCGGCATGATCGCGGCGAAGGTCCCATATGTTGGACGAATGGCCTAACCATGTTGCCCCGTTTTTGCGCTCGCGAATGTGAGAAATCAGACAAATCGTCGCTTTTTCTCCGTATATCAGGGATGCTGGCCGCCGACGCGAGGGCAGGCAACCTCGGCAGGAATGAAGCGACTAATAAGGCGATCTTGTTCACTTCTTGAGAATTGGTTGGTTTCCGATGGATACCTCACATCTCGCGGAGCACGCAGGCGCCGCCGGCAGTTTCTTCGCATCGATCTTCGTCGTCGCGACGCTGTCGATGCGGACCATGATCCCGTTGCGCGTCTTCGCCATCCTGACCAACATCATCCTGATCGCGACCGCGGTCCCGACCCACAATTACGCGACGCTGATCCTGCATGCCGTGTTGCTGCCGGTGAACACCTATCGTCTGCACCAGATGCTGCAACTGGTCCGCAGCGTGAAGAAATCGGTCAACAGCGATCTGTCGATGGATTGGCTGCGGCCGTTCACGACGGAGCGCAAATGCACCGCGGGCGAGGTCTTGTTCTACAAGGACGAGAAGGCCGACAGCATCTTCTACATCGTCAGCGGCCGCTTCCGCCTGGTCGAATCCGGCATCGAGCTGCCGGTCGGCGCCCTCGTCGGCGAGTTCGGCATGCTGTCGCCGTCGAACACGCGAACCCAGACGCTGGAGTGCGTCGAAACCGGCATGGTGCTGTCGGTGACCTATGACCAGGTGGAGCAGCTTTACGTCCAGAACCCGGCGTTCGGCTTCTACCTGCTGCGTCTGTTCAGCGCCCGCCTGTTCCAGAACATCGCGACGCTCGAGCAGCGGCTCGCGCAGCACGCCACCCCACAGGTCGCGGAGCCAAAACCTGCATGAGCCCCGCGACCAGTTCTGGAGGCGCCGCAGTGCCGGATGACGACAGTCTGCTGGCTTCGCTCCGTTACCTGTTTGCCGATATCATCGGCGATGAGGACGAGGGGCCGCCGGTGCTGCCCGAGGCCTGCCCGGACCATCTCGGGCCGGCAGTCACTGCGGCCATCCACCTGTTGATCGTCTATCAGAGCACGAGCTACGCCCAGCTCTATGTCGACCGGCTCAAGCGCTTCGTCGGGCGCCGCGGCGTTGACGACACCCTGCTTGCCGAGATCGCGCGGCTGATGGCTGAGCGCATGGCCTATGAGGATGCGATCCGCATCGCGCAGCTCAAGCTCGGCGAAGTCAGTGCGGCGGGCGGCCTTGCGGCGCGCTCCGCCGACGACGTCAAGAAACTCCGCCTCGACGAGCTGATCGATGCCTTGCCGGAGATGGTCGCCGATCCGGTGCTTGCCGTGCTCGATCAGTTTGGCTGGCGCCGCCGCCGGGTCTCGATCCGCTTCAGCGCCAACAACCGCTTCAGCGTTCGCCGGCTCAGGATCGAGGCTGGCCTGAAGCGCTGGCGGCTGTTCTCGGGCCGCTACGCCAAGGAGCGTGTCTGGGTCGAGCGCTGGCTGCACATGATCGACCGCAGCCTGACCAAGCAGCCGGCCGCGGCCCCGGCGATCGTGCAGACCGCGACCATGATCCAGGGCTATGGCGATCCCTATCGCCAGGGCATCGCGGACTGGCACGTGATCATCGACGGGCTGGTCAAGCCGACCTTCGACGGCGTGCTCGCGCTTGCCGACCTTGCCGGCGCCATCGCCGAGGCCCGCGCCGCCATCATGCCCGATCCGCGGCAGGTGTCGCTCAAGCGCAAGATCGCGGAGATTCGCGCGCGGGTGCCGGCGGCGTCCTAGCGCCGGCCTATCCACGTCATTGCGAGCGAAGCGACGACGCAATCCATGTCTGAACTTGCGGCACTATGGATTGCTTCGCTTCGCTCGCAATGACGCGGGGAGGGAATGCGTACCGTCATCCTGAGGTGCGAGCGGAGCGAGCCTCGAAGGATGAATCGGCCCCGCTGGTCGCCGTGCATCCTTCGAGACGCGCTACGCGCTCCTCAGGATGACGGGACGGACATCGCGGAGTTAAGCCTTCCTCGAAACCACCTACCGCTTCACGTGCGGCGGCTCGTCGTACCCGCGGCGGCTGGAATAGAACAAGAGGCCCATCAGGCCGACGCAGACCGTGCCCAGAACCGCAATTCCGATCGTGAACATGACGATGCCGGAGGTCGGCACCGGAGCGTCTACAGTGAGCCCTTCATAGGCGTAGACGCCGACGGCGACCAGGAAGACCAGCAGGCCGATGCTGATTGCAATGCGCATGGGTATCTGCCTTTGCTGAAGGCCAGAGGAGCAAGGCTGGCTGCATGCAGGGCAGGTTGTGCTGATTATCCCGCCGCCGCGGTGACCTTGGCCAGCGCCTGCTGTCCGGCTTGGGTGAGCTCGGAGAGCGTCGTCCTGCCGCTCTTGGCGCATTTGATGATGTATCTGGCAACGCGCCTGCGGGTGTCATGTTCCTCGCCGTGAAGCGCGTTGGCGCAGACGTGGTCGAGCGCAAAATTCATGGCGGCGAGCGTCCGTGAGTCAAATCGTTCCTCGATCATCCCGGCTCTCCCATCGCAGCTTGCTCCGGCCTTTGCGGCTATTTGCGGAGTGTCAGCTGCTCGCTGACTTCCATCACGGTCTCGGTCTGTCTGGCTTTCTTCATCAGCGTCTCGCGCTCCCGTCCCGGCGGCAGCTTGCGTGCCGCGATGCGCGAATCCTCGGCGAATTTTTGCAGGCGTTCCTCGAATGATCCGGGAGGTCGTGACCTGTTGCGTTTCCTCTTGACCATGCCGCCTCCTCGCTGGAACCAGCGATACTAGGCATGTCCCCGGAGGGCGTCGTTAACCCATGACATCGGCTTAAACGAAATCGCTGCCGGCACCGCAGGAACGATCTTCGGCGCCATGCGTAACGCTCACACGTTCGCTGCTTTGCTCCCCGAAGGCAGTGGACCGTTCCGGTGACGGGCCTCGGCGAATTGCATCGCCGGGGCCCGCATAGCTTCAAGGCAATTGAGACAAAGGAAGTGAACCAAGGGAAACAAGCCAAGGGAAACGAGCAATGGCACATTCGAACCACGGCATCGTGAAGGACGACAAGGGCCAGGAGCAGCCGGCCGACAAGGCGCGCGCACAGACCGCCCACAAGACGGATCAGCGAAAACCGGGAAAGCCCGAAGCGACGCGGGATCCGAAGTTGAACGACGCGGACAAAGCTCCGGGATCCGGCATGACGGCTGACGATCGCGGCGATCCCCCGACCGGCTGAACCGTGTTTTGCTGTGCAGCAACTGCGGCAACGTGGCAGGAACCAGGAACGAAGACCCTGCTCCATCGTTGGCCCCCGGAGATCAATGGAGAATGATATGGCGACGGACGAGAGGGAGCTCGGAAACCTGATCGGCAGCGACAAGGTCGAAGGCACCGCGGTCTATGGCTCGGACGAGCGCAAGATCGGCTCGATCGAGCGCGTGATGATCGACAAGAAGAGCGGCCGTGTGTCCTATGCCGTGCTCGGCTTCGGCGGTATTCTCGGCCTCGGCAACGACCACTATCCGCTGCCTTGGCAGTCGCTCAAATACGACACGAGGCTTGGTGGTTATGTCACCGGCGTGACCGAGAGCCAGCTGCGCGGCGCGCCGAAATACGGCAGCGAGCGGGACTGGAATTGGGCCGACATCGGCACCACGCGGGCGGTGAATGATTACTATGGCGTGCCGCTCGTCTGAGCGGCGGCAAATCCCGGAAGGCCCGCGCCTCAAGAGCGACGGGCCTCTGACGACTGAGCTGTACCGCGCATGAGGACAATAACCGTCGAGTCCTCTGGCGTCTGTACACTTGTGCACATACGTCAATAGCTGTGCAATGTAACATACGTTATTGAAAACGGCCCGGCAGTTACCCGATTAAACATGCGGGGAGATCAATGTCGTTGGCGTCGCTAGTCCGGAAATTGGAGCAGTTTGTACGGCTTTCGCCGGTAGACCACGTCATCCTCAATCGCGCATCCACCGAGCGCGTCCGCCATTTTGCGCCGCGCGTCGATATCGTCCGTGAAGGCGAGAAGCCGACGGATGTCCATCTGATCCTGTCCGGCTGGGCCTATCGCTACAAGCAGCTCGAGGACGGCCGGCGCCAGGTGGTGTCGTTCTTCCTGCCCGGCGACATCTGCGACGTGAATGTCTTCATCCTGCGCGAGATGGATCATTCGATCGGCACCATCACCGCGGTGTCGATCGCCGATCTCTCGCGCGAGTTCTTCGACAAGGTCGCAGCCGGGCATCCGCGCATCGTCACTGCGTTCTGGTGGGAAACCCTGGTCAATGCGGCGATCCAGCGCGAATGGACCATGAGCCTCGGCCAGCGCACGGCGCTGGAGCGGATCGCCCATCTGCTTTGCGAGATCTGGCTTCGGCTGCGCCTCGCCGGCCTGACCCAGGGCGACAGCTGCGACTTCCCGCTGACCCAGGGCGATCTCGCCGACGCCACCGGGCTTTCCAAGGTCCATGTCAACCGGACCCTGCAGGAGCTGCGCGCCGAGGGACTGATCGTGCTCAAGGGCAAGACCCTGTCCGTTCCCAATCTCGACCGGCTGATGCGCGCGGGCCTGTTCAATCCGAACTACCTGCATATGGATCACGAGGGGCGGCAGCTCGACGCTATCAGGACGCCGTCGGACGTTGCAGCGGGATGACCGGCGCGTCCTTCGGGGGAGGCGCAACGCGCTGTGCGCCACGGGCGCAAGCAGGATTTGGCGCGCCGCAGTTCCCATGAGCGGATGGCAGTTGCCGCCCAGCTAGGAACGATTTCCCTGTGGCTCCCGTTGTTGACCATGGCCGCCGACCATGACGGAGGCGATCGGATGTTGCGCTATTTCTTCGATATCAGGGATGGCACCGGGCTCTATCCGGATGAAGAGGGCCTGGAATTCCCGGATCAAAGATCCGCCGAAATGGAAGCCGCCCGCACCCTCGGCGAACTGGCCAGGGACTTTGCGGCGCTGGACGACCGGCACGACGTTGCAATTGAGGTGCGGACGGAAGACGGCGCCGTGTTCAAGGCTGCCTTCATTTTCGAAACCCGTCATCCAAGGCAATAAGTCTGTCTCTGTTCGGGGCGCAAATCGCTTATCCGTGTTCCGGATTCCCGGTCTGGCCGGTCAACCGGCGACCCCCGGCGCTGGAGGTTTCACGGCGCCAGGGATCACCACTCCCGATGGGCTTGGGGGCTGAAGTCGGGAGCTTCGAGTCGACTCCCGGTGTTCCGCTTGGTTCCAAGCGGGGTCTCCTAATTTCTGTTCGCCGGTGGTCCAACCGGAATGGCTGCCGGCTATCAGTGCGCGCCAACAGCGTGTTGTTCATTGGGTGCAAGTTTTCGATCTGTATCAGCCGCGCCAACGCAGCTCATCGCGTGCCGGGATGCTTCGCAACGGTAGCCTTGGCCCTGGCGATCGCCTCCTGGGTGCTTTGGAAGGTCTGCGTTCGGATCGTCGGACCGCCGGCAAGGGGCGTGATTTCGACCAGATAGCCGCCGCCGCGTTGCTCGACGATGGTTAGTCGATGCCCCTGATATTCGATCTCGTCGACTGGCATTTTTCGGGCTCGCCCATCTTCAATCGGTCGGTGCGCGCTTTCTGCTGATCCGGAGGCTTCCCGGATCGGTGGTCTTAGGTCGGCGAAGTCAGCCACTCGGTCATCTGGACGGCCATGTCGTCCTGACGAGCCTTGCGGAGCAGCGCATCGCGCCTGGGGCCGAGAGGAAGGGCTTTCGCCTCCTCGCGCAGATCGTTTGCCTCTTGGGCGAGGCGTTCTTCCAGCGACTGGATTTGGCGCACGCGACGACGACGTTTTGTCATACGCTGCTCCCTTGTTGATGCAGGCGGGAGCACTATTGGTCTCTCAGTCACCGACGCCTACGGGCCACGCCTTGGCCGGTGATGCAGGCAAACGGCTTGGTTGAGGGAAGGTTGCTATAAGTCGGAAATCCGACTCACGAACCTCTACTGCCTCTATCGCTATTGCCTCTATCATTCCTCCGGCCACCACGTCACAAGCGAGTCCGTCGCCGAAAGCTGGCTGGGAACCAGACATCCTTGTTTGCCAGGAGGCCTGGCTTCAAACGTGACGACCTAATTTTTGCGCGCGCCCTCGAAGTTTGCGAGAGGCAGACCCTCCTCATTCCGAACGGTGAGCGTTCGTCCGGTCAGCGCCGCAATCCGGCGAACGACGTCGAGCGCGGTTTCCTCGTCTGTGAGATCGAGAACGATGGCCGACGTTGAGGAACGCCCGGCGTCCGAAACCGTGAAGACGGAAGATCTTCTATCGTTCATGACTATCTCGGCGGCTGCAGTCCGGGCGAGCTGAGCCACTCGTCCAGATGCGCTGCCGTATCAGCCTGCCGCGCCTTGCGGAGCAGATCCTCCTTCCTGGGGCAGGGTGGGAGCGCAGCAGCATAGTCGCGCGCTTGCTGCGCGTAGGAGATGAGGCGATCTCGAAGTGTTTTCGTTTGCTCGAAACGACGCCGCTTTTGCATGGCGCACCTCCCTTGAACTGGGCGGGAGCGCAACTGGCGTTCTCATCACTGATGGTTGCCGAGGGCTAAGCAGTGATGGGGTCAGTAGATTCCCGTTATGTCGGGTTGTCGACTCAATTCTGCGCAGGAAGGGCAAAACAATTAGGAACCAGCTCGCTTCAGCAGCTCGTAGCACTCGCACGAATTGGCCAGCAGAAGGCGGCGATTCAGTATCTGCAGCTTCCCGCGCGAATAGGTGATGGCGCCCCGCTTTTGTATATCTTTCGCAGTATCCGTGATGGTGGTGCGGCGCACTCCGAGCATCTGGGAGAGCAATTCCTGCTTGAGGTCGAATTGATCGCTCTCGGCCCGGTCCGCAGTGTGAAGCAGCCAGCGGCAGAAGCGCTCCTCAACAAGGTGGAGTGAGTTGCAGGCCGCGGTAATCCGGGCCTGGTCGAGCAATACGTCAGCATTCTTGAGGCATATTTCTGCCATCGCGCTGCTGCTTGCCAGGATCGCCCGGAAGTCTTCCATCGAAATCCTCAGGGCGCGCACGGGCAACTGAGCGACGACACGGACCAGCGATGCCTGCGAGCCAAGGCCTGCGCGGGCACCGATCAGGCCTTCTCGCCCGACGACCGAAGTCTCAGCCATCCGCCCGTCTCTCAGAACAACCAGAAGCGAGAGCATGCCCGATAACGGGAAGTAGATGTCCGTGACTTCCTCGCGCTCCTTTTGGACGACGTCGCCTTGGGTGAACTCCACGACGCCTGACTTCGCCGTCAGCGACCGCAAGTCGCGACGAGGCAGCAGCGCCAGGAGTCCGTTGCGAAGAGGATTGTCCACGATGCGCAACCTTTCGCCCGATCGGTCGGGCAGGTCCGCAGTAAGTAGGTAACGCTCCGAAGGCGTTCCGCGGAATGGGATATGAAAATCCAATCAGGCCGGCACCGGTCCGTTCCTATTATTTTGGGGCATACGCGCTGACCATAGGTCGCGCAGCAACGCGCCCGTCGAGGGCATTCGGGGCCGCGTCGAAGCCTTGGCGGAGACGGGACCGGGCGATCCAGTACGCCGCGACCTCTCGGCTCAAGCACAGCCGCCTCTGGATTACCGGATCACCCGCATGCGCGGCTGATGACACCGAACAAGCCTCGCGAGCGTGACACATATTCGATGTCGTCCCTGCGAAAGCAGGGACCCATAGCCACCAATGGTCATTGTCGAGCGATGCTGGGACGACAGGTCCGATTCATGACAACCGCCGCGGAGTATGGGTCCCTGCTTTCGCAGGGACGACCCATGGGAAGAGCCGTGGACTCACGTACTGGATCACCCGCATGCGGGTGATGACACCGCGTGTCTGGCATCTTGAATCGAGAACCCATCCACATCGTCGTCCTGGGCAAGCCAGGACTCATTGCCCCAAATCTCGAATGCCGCGCGACGCTGTGGCCAGGACACCGTTCATCACCGAGTGCGGTGGTTATGGGCTGGCTTTCGCCAGGACGACAGCAATCAATGTGGCGCGACCAGCTCGCAAGATCAAATTTGGTCTTCACCCGTTCGCGGTCTTCACCACCACGAGGTTGTCATCCGGTGCTGCCGGATGGCGCTTGAGATGATCGCGGCGCAGGGCGATCTCGTCGCGGACCAGCTCGTAGCCGAGCTTGAAGGTATCGAGGCCGTCGCCGGAAACCGTGCCGTCGCGCAGGCCGATCACCGCGCCGCGCAGGATCGCCTCGAGCTCGTCCTGCAGTTCGTCGAGGTCTTCGCTGCAGGTGGTGTGCTCGACGCGCTCGCCGATGTCGAGGATCCGGCCCGCCAGCTCGCTGGCCCGCGCGGGCGCGACGCGGGTGATCTTGGTGTAGATCGCTGCGAAGATCGAGCCGATGATGCTGAGCGCGGCGGCGCCGAGATACATCACGTCGCTGTAGCGATCCATGAACGACTTGGTGTCGTCGTTGATGTATTCGGCAGCGCCCTGGTGGGCGACGATGAAGGCGTCCTTGTCGGTCGCGGCCGGTTCGATCCTGGAGGCGAAGCCGTTGTCGAGCGCGAGCTCGGACTTGTTCTCATAGACGATGCGCGCGAGCTCGGCGGCGGTCGTCGTCGGCATCCAGGATTGCGCCACCAGGAGCCATTCCAGACCGATGGTGTCGACCTCGTCGTCGGGGATCGCCGGCGAGGACGACAGCATGCCGGTCGAGACCGTCTCCTCCGAGATCGCCGGATATTTGCGCGCCAGCGCCTTGGCCTCGTCGATCGCGTTCAACGTAAAGCCGCCGGCGCGCTTGGTGTATTGCTCGTAGGTCTTGTCCTTGATGATCTTCGAGGCATGCTCGATCACGACCACGGCGGCAAAGCCCGACGCGAACAGTTTGTCGAACGGAGTGTTCGGCGGCGCCTGCTGCACCCGCTGCGCCGCATCCGGGCTGTCGGAAATCTCGAGCGCGCTGCGGACGAAATTGACGCCGTTCTCGCCGTCGCCGACGACGGCGATCTTCTTCCGCTTGAGTTCGGGCAGCGACTTGATCTTCTTGCCGCCGGGGCTGAGCACCAGCACCACGTCATGCTCGAGGATCGCGATGGCGCGGGCGCGCGGCGGCACCTTGGCGTCGGTGCGCAGGATGGCAAGCGAGGCGTCGCGACGATCGAACTGCGCCAGCGCCTTGGCGTTGTCGGGGTTCGGCGCGATCTTCAGCCGCAGCCGCGACGAATTGTTCTTCAGCACGGTCGCAAGGCGGGCGGCGAACTTCGCCTCCGGGCCGTTGGCATCGCCGACCGCGAACACCAGCGTTTCGGAATTGCGCAGCCAGACCCGGCCGCCGATCACAGTGATGGCGCTGAGCAGCAGCGTCAGCAGGGTGAAGATGATGATCTGCGTACGGTTGCTCTTGGCGACCGGAGCGCGCGGCCGCGGCGGCATCGGCGAAGGCGCGGGGGCTTCGGCACTCATGGCTGATCACCTGGCTCATCACGCGTCCGGGACGGCCCGTTGCCGGAACGGCGCTGCGCTGCCCGGTGAATCCGTAAATGACTATAAAAGAAAGAAAATTTCCCGTGCAGCCGACGATATACCTCACCGGCGGGAATGCAAACTAGCCACCGGCCGTAACCTTAATCCCCGGACGGCCTGCGCCGCGATGCCACATGACCATCGCCACTATCGACGGCTGAACCCAGATGTGATTTTCGAGGGACCGCAGGTGCATTCCGCCGCGGGAGATGTCATAAATGATACAAGCTTCGGTTTGCGGAATTGTGCTGACGGCCTGACCCGGATTTTCTTGCAATCACATTCATCGAAGTAAAAGGGCGTCAGCTTGTTGTTTCCTGCCATGTCATCGTCGGTGTCGGTTGGTGCCCTGGTGGGATGGATGTTGCTTCTCACCGCTAAGCACATCATCGCCGACTTCATGCTGCAGAACGCCTGGATGGCGATCGGCAAGGACCAGAAGACCGGTTGGGCCATGCCGCTGCTCGCGCATTGCCTGGTCCATCTCGCGGTCGCGCTGGCGCTGATCCTGGTGGTGGCGCCGCGGTTCTGGTACGTCGCCTTCGTCGACTTCGTGATCCACATCATCGTCGATCGCTGCAAGGGATACTGCGCCTCGCATTTCGGCGTGACGCTCGAATCCGGCCATCCCTGGTTCTGGACCCTGATCGGGGTCGACCAGGCGCTGCACCACCTCACCGGCTTCGCGCTGTCGATCTACATGGCCGCGAACTAAGCGGCCGGCGCACGCCGCTTCCTTCATTGCGAATCGCTGACCATCCGCCCACGGCGGGGGAATGTGATTCGCGTGCAACGGGCAAGCGTCTCCGGAAGCGACCGGAGGCCGTGGTTAACCTTTCGTTAGAGGATTGCGCGGCATCTTCCCGGTCGAGGGGGATTTGCAAATGTTTTCAAGCCGCGACGCCTTCGAGAACGATGCCTGCCCAGTTGCGGACGACCTGCTCGGCCAGATGTACCGCGCCAATCCCAACGGGCTTTCGCTGCTGGTTGCCAATGTCGCGCCCGACGTCAGGGCGAGGCTCGCGCTGTTCTGCTATCGCCGCAGCCATCTGCACGCACTCGCGGTGGCGATTGCGTCGAGCTGCAGCGAATGGGAGCTGGTCAATTCCGGCGGCCGTGTCGGATCGACGCTGTACGCGCTGTCGCGTGAGCCGGCTCGCGTGACGACCGCTTCGCATGGCGGCCGCAAGCCGATCACGCTGTCGACCAAGCCGCTGTCGAGCTTCGCACCTGTTGTCGACGACGAACTCGACGACGAGGACGTCAGCGAGACGGTGACTGTGACGGCCTAAGTCGTGCTCAATCAGGCTGTGCGCTCGGGATGAGCGGCAGCCCATGCCGGCGCCGCGCCATCGCACATTCCGCATCGCCCGGCAGACAGGTTCGGCACACTTCCGGCCGCACCGCATAGACCTCGCAGCGCGTTGCTTCTCCGACCCGCCCTGACAGCGCCGAGCAGCGGTCGCCCTCACAGCGCATCCCCGATTGCCGGGCGTTGACGAATTGCGCCGGGATCAGGTCGAGCTGCGCATCGTCCTCGATCGTGAAGCGCGGCCAGTTCGCCGAATAGCTGCAGCAGGCGCCGCAGGACTGGCAGGGGCTCGCATCCGCCGTATCGATCGCGTTGCCGGCCATCAGGTGTCCCTCGGTGCTTCCCACACCAGGCTGCGCCGCCAGCGCGCCCTGAGCAGGTCGCGCCGCTCCGGATACTTCTCGTCGTGGTAAACAGCGGTGACCACGCGGTCGGTGCGGAAGCTGCGGAAATCCTTGCGCAGCTCGCACCAGGCGGCGAGCAGCCGCACCGCTTCGTGATAGCCGACCGCGATCGGCCAGATCGTGCGCTCAGAGTCGCGGCCGTGCTCGTCGCGATAGTTGAGCGTGATCTTCTTGCCCTCGTGGATCTGGCTGCGGGTCCTGACCATGTCGATGCGGTCCGGCTCCCGGTTCCAGGCCGAGCGCGCGCGGCTCGCCGGCTCCAGCACGAACGGCCGCAGCCGGTCGGGCACGGTCTCGGCGATCTTGGCCATCAGGTCCTCGGCCGCGCGCGCCAATGCCGGATCGGCGTGACCGACCACCCATTGCGCGCCGAGCACGCAGGCCTCGATCTCGTCGGGTGTCAGCATCAAGGGCGGCAGGTCAAAACCCTTCTCGAGGATGTAGCCCATGCCGGCCTCGCCGCGGATCGGCACCCGCTGCTCGATCAGGCTCGCGATGTCGCGATAGATCGTCCGCTTCGATGTCTCGAGCTCGGCTGCGATTGCATCGGCGGTCAAAGGCTTACGGGTGCGGCGGAGCACCTGGATGATCTGAAACAGCCGGTCGGCGCGTCTCATGGCAGTTCTCTTCGGTCGCTCTCTTGCAGCTGTCTTGACGACTGTCTTGACGGATCTCGCGGTGTCTCGACGCGTCGGCTTTTCGCGCCCCCTGTCACTGCTGCTGACAGCATGTTGGCAGCAGGTGGGGGCTATACCAGGACAACACCTCAAGTGAAGGGAATTTGTCCATGACGAATCTTGACGAACTCGGTTTCAGGCAAGCGCAGAGCTTCGCGCTGGAACAAATGATCACGGTCTACTCTACCTCCGGCGACCTGCGCTGGGCCCTGGTCGCGCTGGTCGCACAGTCGATCGGCGCCGCCTGGTCCTATGGGCGGGCACGGCTGGTCAAGCGGGTTCGCGAGGCGGTTCGCCGCCTCGCACCCGCAGGCCTGCTCGGCAGGGAATGCCACTACTGCTGACACCATGCTGGCAGCAGGGGACAGCTAGCTTCGTTTTACGACCACAGGCGATCGGGAGCTTCATATGATTACGCTTTTTGGCTTTGGTACGGGCTTCGGTCTGCCGGAAATCAGCCCCTTCGTGACCAAGACCGAGGTCCAGCTCAAGATGGCCGGGCTTGCCTACACCAAGGAAAAGGCGATGCCGCCGGCCTCTCCCAAGGGCCAACTGCCGTTCATATCCGATGACGGCGAGACGATCGCCGATTCGACCTTCATCCGCGCCCATATCGAGGGCAAATACGGCTTCGATTTCGACGCGCCGCTGAGCCTGCAGGCGCGCGCCCAGGCCTGGGCCTTCGAGCGCATGATCGAACATCACGTCTACTGGGCGCTGGTCGGCGCGCGCTGGGTCGACGATACCAATTTCGCCAAGGGACCTGCGCATTTCTTCGACGGCGCGCCCGATCACATGCGCGACAAGTTGCGCGAGGACGCCCAGTTCCGCGTCGCCGAGAACTATCTGTTGAGCGGGCTTGGCCGCCACGGGCCCGACGAGGACGTCGATGTCGCCATGCGCTCGCTGTTTGCGCTGTCGGTGCAGCTCGGCGACAAGCCCTATCTGATGGGCAACGCGCCTTGCGGGACTGACGCCACCGCGTTCGGCGCGCTGGCGGGGATTCTGACGCCGTTCTTCGATTCGCCGCTGCGTGAGCGCACCGAGAAGTTCGACAACCTCACCGCCTATGTCGGCCGAATGATGCAGCAATATTATCCGGAGTTCGTCTGGGCGCCGTTGCAGCAGCAAGCGGCTTAAAGCGCGATCGCGCTTTCCTGTTTGGGCATGATCTCCGCGCAAACGCGTTCCGCGTTTGTCGCGAGGGAAAACCGCTTCACACTTTTCCGGATCATGCCTAGGGAGCGGGCTCGCCCTTCAATGCGGCGAGCTCGGCCTCGAGCTCGGCGATGCGCTGGTCGCGTGAGGCGAGGGCTTGTGCCACATCGGCCGCGTCGAACTTCTGCGGGATGTGCTGCGGGCAGTTGGTGTCCCACGCGGTGACCTTGAACAGGATCACCTGCTCGGGCCGTGCGCGATAGCCTTGCGGCATCAGTGCGCGTGACAGCGCCGGATCGTCCTCGACGACCCGCGCCTCGCCCCACAGCTTGACGCGGCGGCGGTGCGCATAGTCCATCACGAAGATGTACGCCTTCGCATTCTCCGAGAGATTGCCCTGCGTGATGAACTGCCGGTTGCCGCTGTAATCGGTGAAGGCGAGCGTGTGCTTGTCGAGCACCTTGATAAAACCCTTCGGCCCGCCGCGATGCTGGATGTAGGGCTGACCGTCCGCCGAGGCAGTCGCGAAATAGAAGCTGTTCACCTCGCCGAGAAAGTCGGCGAGGTTCTCGTCGATCTCGGTGCGCCAGCCGCCATGCGACTCGACCTCGGCGTAGGCGTCGCGCGAGCCCTTGCGGGCCTGGATCGCCTTGACCACCGGAGTGAAGGCGATATCGCTGGGATAGGTGCGGGCATCGGACATCTGGGCCTCCCGTAACGGGCGTCCTCACCCGACAACATGGATGTTTCCGGATCGTAGGCAATCTTGTAAATTGACACTTTACTGTTGCCGATTATGCAATAGTGCCATGGACCGGATCGACGCCATGCAGGCCTTCGTCGCGGTGGCGGACCTCGAGGGGTTTGCCCCCGCCGCCCGAAAGCTCGGCCTGTCGCCCTCGGCCATCACGCGGCTGATCGCGGCGCTGGAGGAGCGGCTGGGTGCGCGGCTGCTGCAGCGAACGACGCGGCAGGTGACGCTGACCGACGCCGGCTCGCGCTATCTGGAGCGGGCGCGGCGGATCCTGGCCGATGTCGAGGAGGCCGAGGATGCGGTCGAGAGCGAGCGCACCCGCCCCGAAGGGCGCCTCGTGATCTCGGCGCCGTTCGGCTTCGGGCGGCTGCACGTCAGTCCCGTCGTCTCCGCCTATCTGAAGCGCTATCCCGATGTCGGGGTCGACCTGCGGCTGTCGGATCGCCGCATCAACCTCGTCGAGGATGGCGTCGACCTCGCGGTCAGGCTCGGGCACCTGCCGGATTCGACCCTGGTGGCACGGCATGTCGGCCAGATGCGCCGGATCGTGGTGGCCTCGGCCGGCTATCTGAAGCTCCGCGGCGAGCCGAAGCGGCCGGCGGACTTGACCTCCCATGACACCATCCAGTTCGGCGCCATGACCGCGACGCCGGACTGGCGCTTCATGGAGGATGGCCAGGAGATCCGTATTACGCCGACGCCGCGTTTCACCAGCAACAGCTCGGACGCCGCCATCCAGTTCGCCGAGCAGGACGGCGGACTGACCCGGGTGATGGCCTACCAGGCCGCCGAATCGCTGAAAGCGAAGCGGGTCCGAATCGTGCTCGCCGCCTTCGAGCAGCCGCCGGTGCCGATCCACGTCGTCTACCCGACATCCCGGCTGCTGTCGGCGAAGGTGCGGACCTTCATCGATCTCGTCACCGAGATCACCGACTGGCACTTCGGCTAGCGCAAGTGCTTAGCTCACCGGCGGCTTCTTCGGCACCACGCGGAACGTGCCGCTGGCGCGCGCGATGGTCACGCCATCAGCCTTGATCAGGCTCTGCGCGAAGCAGATCGTGCTGCCGGTCTTGATCACATCGCTCTCGATCGCGAGCCACTGCCCGACATTGGCCGAGCCGACGAAATCGACCGTGAGCGAGATCGTCACATACGATGTCGTCCAGCCGGTGGCCTGGCCGCAGCTGTAGCCCATTGCGTTGTCGGCAAGGGCCGCGATCAGCCCGCCATGGATCAGGCCGCGGCCGTTGGTGTGCGGCCTGGCCAAGCGGAGTCCGATGATGACGGACCGCTCGGTCTTCTTTTGGTAAAGCGGCTCCCACGGCTCGGTGAGCGGGCTCTTGCGCAACAGCGGCTCGAAGCCTTGCGGGACGTCTTGGGGAATGTCGGGTGCGACTTGTGTATCGGTGGTCATCTCTGGCTCGCCTATGGCATTGCGTTGACGCCATTGAATGCGATGTCGATGACGGTTTCACCGCCTACAAAGTTTTAAACGGGATTTGCGCGGATGTTTGAAAGCGGCCCGGCGCTCGGTGCAAAATACAATGTCAGTCGCGGCGCTGTTCCTGATCGTGCTGGTGCCTGCCTATCTGGTACCAAGGCCGAAGGTTGCCACGGCATAGCGCCGGTACCACTTCCGTCACCCTGAGGTGGCCGCTTCTTCAGCGGCCCTCGAAGGGTCGACGGCCCGGCTGGTGGCCTGCATCCTTCGAGGCTCGCTGCGCTCGCACCTCAGGATGACGGAACGGACAGTCGGCGATCAGAACGGCAGCCCCACGTAATTCTCCGACAGCGAGGTCGACGCCGCCTTCGAGCTGACGAGGTAGTCGAGCTCGGCGATCTGGATGCGCGCGGCGAATTCGCCCTCGTCGGGGAATTTGTGCAGCATCGAGGTCATCCACCAGGAGAAGCGCACCGCTTTCCAGACCCGCGCCAGCGCCTTGGCCGAGTAGCCGTCGAGGCCGGCGGAGGATTTCTCGTCGTAATATTCGCGCAGCGCCTGCGACAGATAATGCACGTCGCTGGCCGCAAGGTTCAGCCCCTTGGCGCCGGTCGGCGGCACGATGTGCGAGGCGTCGCCGGCCAGGAACATGCGGCCGAACCGCATCGGTTCGGCGACGAAGCTGCGCAGCGGCGCGATGCTCTTCTCGATCGACGGGCCGGTGACGATCTCGTCGGCGGCCTTCTGGTCGAGACGCCGCTTCAATTCATCCCAGAACCGCTCGTCCGACCATTGATCGACATGATCGTCGAGCGGGCACTGCACGTAGTAGCGGCTGCGATGGGTCGAGCGCATCGTGCAGAGCGCAAAGCCGCGCTCGTGGTTGTTGTAGATCAGTTCCGGCGAGACCGGCGGCGTCTCCGACAGGATGCCGAGCCAGCCGAACGGGTACACCCGCTCATAGCTGGTGATCGCCGAGGCCGGCACGCTGGCGCGGCTGATGCCGTGGAAGCCGTCGCAGCCGGCGATGAAATCGCAGGCGATTTCGTGGGTGACGCCGTCCTTGACGTAGCTGACGCGCGGATGATCGGTGTCGAAATCATGCGGCTTGACGTCGGCGGCGGAGTAAATCGAGGTCAGGCCGGCCGCCTTGCGGGCGTTCATCAGGTCGAGCGTGACCTCGGTCTGGCCGTAGATCGTCACGGTCTTGCCGGTCGCCGCATGCATGTCGATGCGATGCCGTGCGCCGCCGAACGCCAGCTCGACGCCATGATGGACCAAGCCCTCCTGGTGCAGGCGGGCAGCGGCGCCGACACTGTCGAGCAGCGACACCGTGCCTTCCTCGAGCAGGCCGGCGCGAATCCGCCCCAGCACGTATTCCGGGGTTTGCCGCTCGAGAATGACGTTGTCTACGCCGAAAGTATGAAGTAGTTGCCCAAGCAACAGTCCGGCCGGACCTGCACCTATGATTGCTACTTTTGTCCGCAATACCTGCTCCTCCCGATCGGATAGGCTTGAGCCGGGCGCCCGCGCCGGGGCGGCCACCGTCAACTTGCCATGGCAACTATATCATATAACAGGTTTGGCAAGGCCGATTTGCCGCGGAATGCTTTCGCCGCAGCGCAAGATGCCGGAGGGCCGGGTGCGACGAGGCGTCCGCCCGGCGGATTTCGTCTTGAATATTCGCGCGAATTAGATAACATGTTAAGTAATGAGACCGGGCAGGAAGCCCGCCGTCCTGGAGAGGAGGAGACGTGATGAGGAAGAGTTTGTTGGCGCTGCTGATGGCAGCCGCCATCGTGCCGGCCGCAGTCCCTGCCATTGGACCTGCCTTGGCGCAGGACAAGACCGTCAATCTCAAAGTGTCGCTCTGGGTGCCGCCGGCGCATCCGCTGGTGCCGGCGACGCAGGCCTGGGCCGCCGACATCGAGAAGGCGTCGGGCGGCACCATCAAGGTCACCGTGTTTCCGTCCGAGCAGCTTGGCAAGGCGTTCGACCATTACGACATGGCGCGCGACGGCATCGCCGACGTCACCTATGTCAATCCCGGCTATCAGCCCGGCCGCTTCCCGATCGCAGCAGCCGGCCAGCTGCCGTTCGTGTTCTCGGACGGCAAGAAGGGCACGCTGGCGCTGAACGAGTGGTACCACAAATACGCGCCGACCGAGATGAAGGACACCAAGCTGTGCTTCGCCTTCATCCACGATCCGGGCGCGCTGCACGGCAAGAAGAAGATCGTGCTGCCGAGCGACCTCTCCGGCGTCAAGGTGCGGCCGGCGCAAAGCACCATCGGCGAGATGGTCAAGATGTTCGGCGGCACCAACGTGCAGGCCTCCGCGCCGGAATCGCGCGACGCGATCGAGCGCGGCGTGGCCGACGAGATCACCTTCCCCTGGGGCTCGATCTTCCTGTTCGGCATCGACAAGGTGGTGAAGTACCACATGGACGTGCCGCTCTATACGACGGTGTTCACCTACAACATGAACCTCGCCAAATACAATTCGATGTCGGATGCCCAGAAGAAGGTGATCGACGATCACTGCACGCCGGAATGGGCTTCCAAGGTCACCGACCCCTGGACCGATTTCGAAGCCAACGGCCGCACCAAGATGAAGGCGCTGCAAGGCCATGAGGTCTATCCGCTGACGCCTGATCAGCTCGCCGAATGGAAGAAGGCGGTCAAGCCGCTGCGCGACAGCTGGGCCGAGGCGGTGAAGAAGGCCGGCGGCGATGCGGAGAAGATCGAGGCCGATCTGCAGGCCACGCTGAAGAAGTACGAGGCGGGGATCTGATCGCGTTCTCCCTTCACCTCTCCCCGCTTGCGGGGAGAGGTCGGATCGCCCCTTGGGCGATCCGGGTGAGGGGGTACCGGTCTTTTCACTCGCACCAGTTTCGCGGATAGCCCCCTCACCCCAACCCTCTCCCCGCAGGCGGGGAGAGGGAGCTCATCGAGCAGCGCATGACGCAATCTGCCGAAGTCTCTCAAGACGGCGCGATCACCGGTCCACCCGAGCCGGTGCGCAAGAATTTCATGGACCGCTTCATCGATTCGATCGAATGGGTGGCGGCGTTTTTCGTCGGCGTCGTCGCGCTCAACACCTTCACCGCGGTGTTCATGCGCAAATTCTTCGCGGTGACGATCCCCGATTATTACAATTTCGGCCAGTTCCTGCTCGGCATCCTGATCTTCTGGGGCATCGCGGCGACCAGCTATCGCGGCACCCACATCACGGTCGATCTGGTCTGGGCCAATGCCACGCCGCGCCATCAGCGCTGGATCGACATCTTCGCGACGCTGGTGCTGCTGTTCGTCGTGTCGGTGCAGACCTACACGCTGGTCGACAAGGTGATCGACACCAGGAACAGCCACATCGTCACCATGGATCTCGGCGTGCCGGTCTGGCCGTTCTTCCTGGTGTCATGGATCGGCGACGTCTCTGCGGTGCTGCTGATCGCGATCCGCACCTATCGCCTGATCTTCCATCCGGAAGATATCCACGATGCCAAGATCAAGACCGCGGAGTAGACGGCCATGAGTCTCGATTTGAGTCCCGAGGCCGTCGCCGTCATCGGCTTTGTCAGCCTGTTCGTGCTGATGCTGCTGCGCGTGCCCGTCGGCATGGCGATGGGCCTCGTCGGCATCACCGGCTTCGGCTATCTCACCGGCTTCGCCCCGGCGCTGAAATTGGTCGGCCAGACCACGATGCGCACGGTGACGGACTATTCCTTTGGTGTGATCCCGATGTTCCTGTTGATGGGCGCCTTCGTGTCCGTCTCGGGCATCAGCCGTGAGCTGTTCCGCGCCGCCAACACCTTTGTCGGCCACTGGAAGGGCGGGCTCGGCATCGCGACCATCGCGGCCTGCGGGGGCTTTGCCGCGATTTCGGGCTCGTCGGTTGCGACCGCGGCGACCTTCTCCGCGGTGGCTTATCCCGAGATGCGCCGCTTCGGCTATCCGCAGTCGTTCGCCACCGGCGTGATCGCGGTCGGCGGCACGCTCGGGGCGATGCTGCCGCCGTCCACGGTGCTCGCGGTCTACGGCATCATCACTCAGCAGGATATCGGCAAGCTGTTCATCGCGGGCGTGGTTCCGGGCCTGCTCGCGATCCTGATGCACATGGTCACGATCGGCATCATCGGCGTGACCCGGCCGGGCTTCCTGCCGGCGGGCAAGAAGGCGTCGTGGCATGAGCGCTTCCTGGCCCTGCGCGACGTCTGGTCGCCGCTGTTGCTGTTCCTGTTCGTGATCGGCGGCCTCTATGGTGGCTTCTTCGTCCCGACCGAGGCCGGCGCGGTCGGCGCGGTCGGCGCCTTCATCATCGGCATCCTCCGCGGCAAGCTCACCAAGGACGGCATCCTGCAATCGCTGCTGCAGGCGACGCGCACCGCGGCTGCCGTGTTCACCGTGCTGATCGGCGCGCTGTGCTTCGGCTATTTCCTCACCATCACCCAGACGCCGCAGAACGTCACCGAATTCCTCACCGGGCTCGGCATTGGACCCTATGGCGTGCTGGCGCTGATCCTGCTGATGTATCTGGTGCTCGGCTGCCTGATGGATGCGATGGCGATGGTGATCCTCACCGTGCCGATCGTGTTTCCGGTGGTGACCTCGCTCGGCTTCGATCCGGTCTGGTTCGGCATCATCATCGTGATGACGGTGGAGCTCGGCCTGATCCATCCGCCGGTCGGCATGAACGTGTTCGTGATCAAGAGCGTGATCAAGGACGTCAACATGTCGACCATCTTCGTCGGCGTGCTGCCGTTCGTGATCACCGACCTGATCCGGCTGGTGATCCTGATCCTGTTCCCGTTGCTCGCGACCTGGCTGCCGCAACGCATGATAGGTTAGGCGTATGAGCCCCGAGCTTCAGACCAGATACGTCTTCACCATCACCGCCCGGATTGCCGAGGTGACGTCCGCCGGCGACATCGGCACCGGCGTCCGCCGCATCATTCCGATCATCGGCGGCGAGGTGAAAGGCGAGGGGATCAACGGCAAGGTGCTTCCCTTCGGCGCGGACTTCCAGATCATCCGGCCCAACGAGCTGATCGAGCTTGAGGCAAAATACGCGTTCGAGACCGACGACGGCGCCGTGGTCTATGTCGAGAACAAGGGCGTCCGTTTCGGGCCGGTCGAGCTGTTGCAAAAGCTCAAGCGCGGCGAGCCGGTCGACCCGAAGCTGATCTATTTCCGCACCGTGCCGAAATTCGAAGCCGGTGCCGAAAAATACCGCTGGCTGATGGAGCACATCTTCATCGGCTCCGCCGCCCGCCACGCCGACCGCGTCGTGATCGACGTGCATCAGGTGTTGTGACCTCCTCTTATCCTCCCCTGGAGGGGGAGGATCGCCGCGCATGAAATGCGCGGCGAGGTGGGGTGACAGTCCCTCCATTCAGGCGCTGCCCGCGTTGAGAGATCACCCCACCCCGTCTCACATTCCGCTACGCTCCATGTGAGCCGACCCTCCCCCTCCAGGGGAGGGTGGAGACATCGCCACAATCTCGGGGTGTTGCTGACCGTGTCGCCAGCGATGTGCGTGGGGTGCTGTGAGGAAGCGCCCTGATCTCCATCCTCCCGTGGAGGGGGAGGATCGCCGCGCATGAAATGCGCGGCGAGGTGGGGTGACAGTCCCTCCATTCAGGCGCTGCCCGCGTTGAGAGATCACCCCACCCCGGTTCGCATTCCGCTGTGCTGCATGCGAACCGACCCTCCCCCTCCAGGGGAGGGTGAAAGATCCGTGGCATCCCGCGTCGCCGCACCCGTATTGACTCCTGCGATGATAGTTATAAAACATAACTATTCTAACCAGGAAACAATAACGCCATGGGAAACGCTGCCGACGCGGGTGACGCTTCGCTGCTCAGGATCGAGACGCGGGGGGCGGTGCTGACGGTCGGGCTCAACCGGCCCGCCAAGCGCAATGCGCTGAACGACGGCATCATCCTGGCGCTGCGGGATTGCTTTGCTGCCATCCCTGAAGAAGTCGGCGCGGTGGTCGTCCACGGCGTCGGCGATCATTTCTCGTCCGGCCTCGATCTCTCCGAACTGACCGAACGCGACGCCACCGAGGGGCTGGTGCATTCCCAGATGTGGCACCGCGTGTTCGACCGCATCCAGTATTGCCGCGTGCCCGTGATCGCCGCGCTGAAGGGCGCGGTGATCGGCGGCGGGCTGGAGCTGGCCTGCGCCGCGCATATCCGGGTTGCCGAGCCTTCCGCATACTTCGCGTTGCCCGAGGGCCAGCGCGGCATTTTCGTCGGCGGCGGCGGATCGGTGCGGCTGCCGCGCCTGATCGGGGTGCCGCGGATGGCGGACATGATGCTGACCGGCCGGGTCTATTCGGCGACCGAAGGCGCAGCCTACGGCTTCTCGCAATATCTCACCGAGCAAGACGGCGCGCTGCCGAAGGCGCTGGAGCTCGCCGAGCGCGTCGCCGCCAACGCACCGCTGACCAACTTCGCCGTGTTGCAGGCGCTGCCGATGATCGCCGAGGCCAATCCGCAGACCGGCCTCCTGATGGAATCGCTGATGGCCACGGTGGCGCAGAGCGACAAGGAAGCCAAGAAGCGGATCCGCGCCTTCCTGGATCGCAAGACCGCCAAGGTGAAGCCGACATGAGCACTACGTCGCCTGCGTCTACTGCGAGCGTGCATCCGCTGCGCCCGATCTCGTTCGGCAATCCCGACGTCACCGTCGAGCGGCGCGACGACGGCACCATCTATCTTCGTCCCAAGCTCAAGCTCGCCGACTTTCCCGTTCGTCTCACCGACCGGCTGCATCACTGGGCGCAAGCCGAGCCGAACCGCGTGTTCATGGCCGAGCGTGCCGCCGGCGGCGGCTGGCGGCAGATCACCTACGCGCAACTGCGCGAGACCACGCGGCGCATCGCCTCCGCGCTGATCGCGCGCGGATTGTCGGCCGAGCGGCCGATCGTGATCCTGTCGGGCAATTCGATCGATCACGCGCTGATCGCACTCGGCGCGCTCTATGCCGGCATTCCATTCTGCCCGGTGTCGCCGGCCTATTCGCTGGTGTCGCGCGACTACGGCAAGCTCAGCTTCGTCATCAAGCTGCTGACGCCAGGCCTCGTCTTCGTCGACGACGCCGACAAATTTTCCGATGCGCTGCGCGCCAATGTCGGGTCCGATGTCGAGATCGCGGCAAGCCGCGGAGACGTGGCCGGCCGCGATGTCACGCGGCTCGCCGATCTGATGGCGACGCCAGAGGACGGCGGCCTCGACGCGATCCATGCGGCAGTCGGCCCGGACACGATCGCGAAATTCCTGCTGACCTCGGGTTCGACCGGCAATCCCAAGGCCGTCATCAACACCCAGCGCATGATCTGCGCCAACCAGGTGATGCTGCGCGAGACGCTGGCGTTCCTGAAGGACGAGCCGCCTGTGATCGTCGACTGGCTGCCGTGGAATCACACCTTTGGCGGCAACCACAATGTCGGGCTGACGCTGTTCAACGGCGGCTCGATGTATCTCGACGAGGGCAAGCCAATGCCCGGCGGCATCGAGGAGACCGTGCGAAACCTGCGCGAGATCTCGCCGACGGTCTATTTCAACGTGCCCAAGGGCTATGAATCGCTGCTGCCCTATCTGCGTGATGATGCGGCCTTGAGGGCGAAATTCTTCCACCGGCTGCACGCGATGTTCTTCTCCGGCGCCGCGCTGTCGCCGTTCATCTGGAACAGCCTTGATGCGCTTGCCGTGCAGGAGAAGGGCTACCGTGTGCCGATGCTGACCGGCCTCGGCGCCACCGAGACCTCGCCGTTCTTCATGTCGGTGCGGCCCGATACCAGCCGCTCCGGCCACGTCGGGCTTCCGGTGTCGGGCAATGATGCGAAGCTGGTGCCGAACAACGGCAAGCTCGAGGTGCGTGCCAAGGGCCCGAATGTGACTCCCGGTTACTGGCGGCAGCCCGAGCTGACAGCGAAGGCGTTCGACGAGGAAGGCTTCTACAAGTTCGGTGACGCGCTGAAGCCGGCGAATCCCGGCGATCTCGACGCCGGATTCGATTTCGACGGCCGCATCGCCGAGGATTTCAAGCTCGCGAGCGGCACCTGGGTCAGCGTCGGGCCGTTGCGGGCGCGCTTCGTCGGCACCTGCGCGCCGCTGGTGCGCGACGTCGTGATCGCGGGCCTCAATCGCGACGAGTTGGCGGCGATCGTGATCCTCGATCTCGATGGCTGCCGCCTGATCAATCCGGGGCTTGCCGCCGGCGACATCGCAGCCGCGGCCAACGATCCGCTGGTGCGTGCCGCCTTCCGCGAACGTTTCGCGCGCGTCTTCGCCAGCGCCACCGGCTCGTCGAACCGGATCGCGCGGGCGATCCTGCTCGACACGCCGTTGTCGATCGATCGCGGCGAGGTCACCGACAAGGGCTCGATCAACCAGCGTGCGGTGCTGGAGCATCGCACCGACATCATCGAAGCGCTCTATGCGCCGGTGCCCCCGGCATCGGTCATCACACTCGTCTGAGTATTGAAGAGGAGAATGCCATGCAGTTGAAGGACCAGGCCGCCATCGTCACCGGCGGCGCATCGGGATTGGGCGCTGCGACCGCGCGCCGGCTTGCCGCGCAAGGCGCCAAGGTCGCGGTCTGCGACCTCAACGCCAAGCTCGCCGAGAGCGTCGCGGCAGAGATCGGTGGCATCGCTGTGGTTTGCGACGTCGCTGATGCAGCGGCAGCCGAAGCCGCGGTCGCTACCGCCGCCAAGGCGCACGGCCCGGCGCGCGTGTTGGTCAACTGCGCCGGCATCGGGGTGGCAAAACGCGTGATCGGCCGCGACGGGCCGATGGCGCTCGCCGACTTCGACAAGGTGATCAAGGTCAATCTGCTCGGCTCGTTCAACATGCTGCGGCTTGCGACATCTGACATGTCGAAGCTCGAGCCGCTTGCGACCGGCGAGCGCGGCGTCGTGATCTCGACCGCCTCGGTCGCGGCCTATGACGGCCAGATCGGGCAGGCAGCGTATTCGGCCTCCAAGGGCGGCATCGTCGCGATGACCCTGCCGATCGCGCGCGAGCTCGCGCAATTCGGCATCCGCGTGCTGACGATCGCGCCCGGCCTCTTCATGACGCCCTTGCTTGCGGGGCTGCCGCAGGAAGCGCAGGATTCGCTCGCCGCCGCGATCCCGTTCCCGCGCCGGCTGGGCCAGGCCGACGAGTTCGCCTCGCTGGCGCTGCACATGATCGACAATCCCTATCTGAACGGGGAAGTGGTGCGGCTCGATGCCGCGCTCCGGATGGCGCCGCGCTGACGCATGATTGTGACCCGAGAATATTCGACGAAAGCGCTTCCACCCCTCCCATTGGGAGAGGTCGGATCGCGCAGCGATCCGGGTGAGGGGTTAGGATCAACAACGAAGACCGTACCCCCTCACCCCAGCCCTCTCCCCATGGGAGAGGGAGCCCACTTCCGTTGCGGTGCAATCGGAGTCCGGTAAACCATGTTCGTCAATCGGCGCGACGTGCAGATCCAGTGGGGCGATTGCGACCCCGCCAACATCGTCTATTACCCGCGCTACTTCGCGATGTTCGACGATTCGACCTCGATCATGTTCGAGGCGGCCGGCTGCTCGAAGCAAGACCTCGTCCACAAATACGGCCTGGTCGGCATTCCCATGGTCGACACGCGGGCGAAATTCCACATCCCGTCGACCCATGGCGACTGGATTACCATCGAGAGCCGGATCGAGAGCATCAAGCGCTCGAGCTTCGAGGTGATGCACCGCGTGTTCAAGGGCGAGGCACTGGCGATCGAGGCGTTCGAGACGCGGGTGCTGGTCGGCCGTCACCCGGACGATCCCGCCAGGCTGAAATCGGCGCCATTTCCGCAGGAGATCATCGACCGCTTCTTGAACGGCTGAGGTGCGCGTGAAGGGCTGACTCGCGGCTCCTCAATGGCTCGACTTTTGGAGCATGTGCCCCGCGCAAACGCGTTCCGCGTTTGTCGCGAGGGAAAACCGGTTTCCACTTTTCCGGATCATGCTCTAAAGAAGGGGCTGAATTGGCCCGCAAGACTGGTTTAAACCCAAAAAACATATCCGCAGGGAGGAATGAATGAGGAAGGCCACTCTCGCCGCAGCGGCGCTCGCAGCTGCTTTCGCGCTGCCGGGTGCGCCCGCACTGGCGCAGACCAATGAGATCACCATCGGCATCTCGATCTCGACCACCGGGCCCGCCGCGGCGCTCGGCATCCCCGAGCGCAACGCGCTCGATTTCGTGCCGAAGGAGATCGGCGGCGTGCCGCTGAAGCTGATCGTGCTCGACGACGCCGGCGATCCGACGGCTGCGACCACCAATACGCGGCGCTTCGTCACTGAGTCCAAGGCCGACATCATCATGGGCTCCTGCATCACGCCGACCACGATCGCGGTGTCGACGGTCGCCAACGAGGCCGGCATCCCGCATCTCGGCCTCGCGCCATTTCCGATCAACGAGGCCCGCGCGAAATGGTCGGTCGACCTGCCGCAGTCGATCCCGATCATGGGCAAGGTGCTCTACGAGCACATGAAGGCGCACAACATCAAGACCGTCGGCTATATCGGCTATTCGGATTCCTATGGCGATCTCTGGGTCAATGACTTCAAGGCGCAGGCCGTGCCGATGGGCCTCACCATGACCGACGAGGAGCGCTTCGCGCGTCCGGACACCTCGGTCGCGGGCCAGGTGCTGAAGCTCGTCGCCGCCAATCCCGACGCCATCCTGGTCGGTGCCTCCGGCACCGCCGCGGCGCTGCCGCAGACCGCGCTGCGCGAGCGTGGCTACAAGGGCCTGATCTACCAGACCCACGGTGCTGCCACGATGGACTTCATCCGCATCGCGGGCGCGTCGGCGGAAGGCGTCATCATGTCGGCTGGTCCGATCATGTCGCCGGAAACCCAAGCCGACGGCGCGCTGACCAAGAAGCCGGGCCTCACGCTGAACGCGGCCTATGAAGCCAAGTACGGCGCCAACAGCCGCAGCCAGTTCGCCGGCCATTCCTTCGACGCCTTCGAGGTGCTGAAGCGCATCATCCCGACCGCGCTGAAGACCGCCAAGCCCGGCACGCCGGAATTCCGCGAGGCGATCCGCCAGGCGTTCATCTCCGAGAAGGAGATCGTCGCGAGCCAGGGCGTCTACAACTGGACCGAAAAGGACCGCTACGGCCTCGACGACCGCTCGCGCATCCTGCTGACGGTAAAGGACGGCAAATACGTCCCGGCGATGTAAGCGCGTCGCTACCTGTGAAACAAGGCAGCCGGTCCCGATGAGGGGCCGGCTTTTTTCTTACCCTCCCCTGGAGGGGGAGGGTCGCTTCGCATCGCGCCAGCGATGCGGAGCGGGGTGGGGTGAAGGTCTATCGTCGCCGGAGGTGCGTCAGTCGCACGGCCTCCGCTCCGCGAGCACCGTAGAGCTCGACATAGATCCGTTCCAGCACGGCGCTGAGGTCAGCCGTGATCTCCGAGTTCCAGAACCGGATGACGCGATATCCCTCGTTCTCCAGCCACTGCTGCCGCTCGCGATCACGCTCTGCCGTTTCATCTTCGTTGTGGTGCCCTCCGTCCAACTCGATGACCAACCGCTTGGCCGGACAGATAAAGTCGACAACGTAAGGACCGATCGGCGCCTGGCGTCGGAAGTGGGAGCCATCAGTCGGCAGCTCCCTCAACGCTCGCCACAGGATTCGTTCATGCGGAGTCGTGTTCGCGCAGCTTCTTCGCGGTCGCTCTTCGGATCGATGCTGAGACCACTTGCGCGGCTTCACCCCACCCCGATCGCACCCGACGATGCTGCGCATCGCCGCGCGCGCTCGACCCTCCCCCTCCAGGGGAGGGTGAAGTGGAGCGCAATCCTTGCGCGAATGCAAGCGTGGCCAGATATGCTTATCTGAGGACGCGCCTTCCTTCATCCTCCCCTGGAGGGGGAGGATCGACGCGCATGCAATGCGCGGCGAGGTGGGGTGACGGTCTCTCCGCGCTGGTGGTGCTTGAACCGCCGCAGTCGTCGCACGTCAGCGCCTTAAATCGCGCTCTCGCCTTCGTGCTGGAAGCCGAGATAGCTCGCGGCGACGCCCTTGTTGGCGGCGATGTCCTTGGCCGGGCCCGACAGCACGAACTCGCCGAGCTCCATCACATAGGCGCGGTCGGCGATCTGCAGCGCCGCCTGGGCGTTCTGCTCGACCAGCAGCACCGAGACGCCGGCCGAGCGGAGCTCGCCGACGATGCGGAAGATGTCGGCGACGATGATCGGGGCGAGGCCGAGGCTCGGTTCGTCCAGCATCAGGAGTTTCGGTGCGCCCATCAGCGCGCGGCCCATCGCCAGCATCTGCTGCTCGCCGCCGGACAGCGTGCCGGCGAGCTGCTTGCGGCGCTCCTTGAGCCGCGGAAACAGCGTGTAGACCCGCTCCAGCGAGGTGGCCGCGACCGCCTTCGTGATCCGGAAGGCGCCGAGCTCGAGATTGTCCTCGACATTCATGGTGCCGAACAATTCGCGATGCTCAGGCACCAGGCTGAGGCCGGTGGCGACGCGATCCTCGATATCCAGCGGCGCCATGTCGACGCCGGCAAAGGTGGTGCGGCCCCTCAGCGGCAGCACGCCCATGATGGCATTCAGAAGCGTGGTCTTGCCGGCACCATTGGCGCCGATGATGGTGACGATCTCGTTGTCTGCGACGTCGAGCGAGACGCCGCGCACGGCCTCGACCTTGCCGTAGGCGATGTGGACGTCGGTCACCGATAGCAGCGCGCTCATGCGGCGGCTCCGAGATAGGCCTTGATCACGTCGGGGTTGCGCTTGATCGCGGCCGGCGTGCCTTCAGCGATCTTGGTGCCGAAATCCAGCACCACGATGCGGTCGGCAAGATCCATCACGAACCCCATGTCGTGCTCGACCAGCAGCACCGACATGCCGCCGTCGCGCAATTGCCGGAGCAGCGCGGCGAGGCGCTGCTTCTCCATGTGGCGCAAGCCAGCGGCCGGCTCGTCGAGCAGCAGCAGCATCGGATCGACGCACAGTGCGCGGGCGATCTCGACGATGCGCTGCTGTCCGAGCGACAGCGAGCCCGCGAGCTGGTCGATCTGGTCGGACAGGCCGACGCGTTCGATCTGGCGCGCGGCTTCCGCCAGCAGTTTCGCCTCGTCGGCACGGTCGAGCCGCAGCATGCTGGAGATCGCGCCGGAATTGCCGCGCAGATGCGCGCCGATCGCGACGTTCTCCAGCACGGTCATGTCGGGCACCAGTTTGACGTGCTGGAACGTCCTGCTGACGCCGAGCTTGACCACCTCTTGCGGCGGCGCGTTCTCGACCTCCTTGCCCTGCACGAAGATCTTGCCGCCGGTCGCAGCCAGCACGCCGGTGATCAGGTTGAAGGTCGTGCTCTTGCCGGCGCCGTTGGGGCCGATCAGCGCGACGATCTCCCGCGCGTTGACGTCGAACGAGACATCGTTCACCGCGAGCACGCCGCCGAACTGTTTTCGTGCTTTCTCGATATGCAGCAGCACCGGTGACGTTCCCGGGGCGCGTTCACGGTGTTCCAGCTTCACCGACGTGTCCGGTGTCTTGCGGGTCGGCTTGAACGGCAGTTTTGACATCAGCCAGGGCCAGACGCCCTGTGGTGCGAGCTGCAGCAGCAGCACCAGCATGATGCCGAACACGATGGTCTCGAGCTGGCTCTGGCCGCCGAAGATGTAGGGCAGGTAGCTCTGCAGCACCTCTTTCAGGATCACGACGACGGCGGCGCCGAGCACGCCGCCCCAGACATATCCGGCGCCGCCGACCACGGCGATGAACAGATACTCGATGCCGGCCTGGGCACCGAACGGCGTCGGGTTGGCGGCGCGCTGGAAATGCGCGTAGAGCCAGCCGGACAGGCCGGCCAGCACGGCGGCATAGATGAACACCAGCAGCTTGGCGCGTGGCGTCTGCACGCCGAACGCCTCGGCCGCGACATGGCCGCGCCGCAAGGCGCGGATGGCACGCCCGGTGCGGGAATCCAGCAGGTTCATGGTCAGCAGCGCCGAGAGCAGCACCGCGACCCAGATCGCGTAGTAGATCGCATCCGGGCTCAGCATCTTGAACGAACCGATCGACAGCGGCGGAATGCCTGAAATGCCGTCGTTGCGGCCGAGGAATTCCAGCTTGCTGAACAGATAGAACAGGCCGATGCCCCAGGCGATGGTGCCGAGCGGCAGATAGTGGCCCGACAGCCGCACCGTGACGAGGCCGAGCAGCACCGCCGCAATGCCGCTGACCAGCAGCGAGGCCGGCAGCGTCAGCCACGGCGAGACGCCATAGGCGGTGGTCAGCACCGCGGTGGTGTAGGCGCCGAAGCCGCAGAATGCGGCCTGTCCGAATGAGGTGAGGCCGCCGACGCCGGTGAGCAGCACGAGGCCCATCGCGACCAGCGCGGCGAGGCCGATATTGTCGAGCAGCACGATCCAGAACGGCGGGATGCCCGGGACAAGCGGGATCACCGCCATCACGAGCGCGAAGATGATGAGAGGAAGCCGCTGCGTCATCGCGCTCAATCCTTCTCTTCTTCGACCTGGGGCGCTGCGAGCGAGCGCAGCACCAGGACCGGGAGGATCAGCGTGAACACGATGACTTCCTTGAAATTGCTGGCGTAGAACGAGGAGAAGGCCTCGACGATGCCGACCACGATCGCCGCGACCGCGGTCAGCGGATAGCTGACAAGCCCGCCGATGATGGCGGCGATGAAACCCTTCAGGCCGATCAGGAAGCCGGTGTCGTAATAGAGCGTGGTGATCGGCACGATCAGGATGCCGGAGATAGCGCCGATGACGGAAGCGAGCAGGAACGCGATCTGGCCCGACAGCGTGGTGCGGATGCCGACCAGGCGGGCGCCGAGCCGATTGACCGCGGTGGCGCGCAGCGCCTTGCCGGTCTTGGTGTAACCGAAGAACAGCCACAGCGCGACGATGAAGCCGACCGTCAGGCCGTAGACGGCAAGGCTCTGGCCGGTGAAGCGCAGCGGACCCGCGGTCACTCCGGCATTCGACAGCGCCGGGCCGCGCAGGCCTTCGGCGCCGAAGAACACGAGGCCGAGGCCCTGCAGCGCCAGATGGCAGCCGACCGAGGCGATCAGCAGCACCAGCACCGAGGTGTGCGCGATCGGCTGGAACGCGATGCGATAGAGGAACAGCCCGATCGCCGCCACGATCAAGAGCGCCAGCGCGATGTTGACGGCGATCGGCGTATGGGGACCGACCAGCGCATAGACGAGGCCGAGCAGCGCCACAGGGAAGACGATGTTGAGCGCGACCGAGCGGATCACCAGCCGCGCATGCAGCGCCTTGCGGGCAAAGAACAGGTCGAGCGCGAAGGCGACGAGGCCCATCGCGACCGCAAGCCGCGCCGTGCCGGGCACCTGGCCGGTCGCCAGCATGGCGTAGCTCAGCGCGCCATAGGTGACGAATTCGCCCTGCGGGATCAGGATCACCCGCGTCACCGCGAACACCAGCACCAGGGCCAGCCCCAGCAGTGCGTAGATCGCGCCATTGGTGATGCCGTCCTGCAGCAGGAACAGCATGATCGTCGTGTTCAAGGCCGAGCGCTCCCCCTTAAGCGTCGGACCGCCGCAGCCGGCTGTGCCGGCCGGGTCGGCCGATATCGGTTGTTGAAAGCAGCCGATATTTGATATACCCGATAACAATTATTAAATATAATCTCAAGGTCCCCGAGCGTCCCGCGGGGTTTTTGTACCGGGATTGCGAGCCTGGAGCGATGACTGTTTCAAAGACCGCCTCCGATGCCGCCAGATCGTCGCGCGCCCTGCGCAGGGAACCGGTCGATCCTGCCGGGGACGACAGCATGCTGCAACTGGGCGAACTGTCCGGATTGCTCGGCTATTCGCTGAAACGCGCCCAGCTCAAGGTGTTCGAGGACTTCCTGCGCTGCGTCGCGCCGCTGCAACTGACGCCGGCGCAGTTCTCGGTGCTGCTGCTGCTCGACAAGAATCCGGGCCGCAACCAGACCGAGATCGCCAATACGCTCGGCATCCTCAGGCCGAATTTCGTCGCCATGCTGGACGCGCTGGAAAGCCGCGACCTATGCGCGCGGATGCGCTCGACCAACGACCGCCGCTCCCACATCCTGGTGCTGACCGACCGGGGCCGCGCCGTGCTGGCGCGCGCCAAGAAGCTGGTCGCCAACAAGCACGAGGCGCGGCTGATCGAGGTGCTCGGCCCGGCCAACCACGCCGCGCTGCTGGAGATGTTGGCGAAGCTCGCGCAGGAGTTTTGAGCGGGGACCCCTCAGGCGTCGTTGCGAGCCGCCGGCTCGCGCGAAGCGGAAGCAACCCATCTCGCCACCTGGCGGAAAATGGATCGCTTCGTCACTCCCATGCAGCCGCTAGAGCTTGTAGCCGATCTTTCGCAGCAGGTCCTTCCGCCACGCAATGTCGGCGTCGGTTTCGACACCCAGCGGCGAGGCGCCATCTATCACGCCGAGCACGCCGCGACCCAGCTCCGTTTGCGCGACGATCACCTGTGTGGGATTGGCCGTCGCGCAATAGACGCGGCAGACCTCCGGCACTGCGCGGACCGCAGCGAGCACGTTGACGGGGAAGAACCCGTCACCCAGGAAGATCAGGAAGGTGTGGCCGGCGCCGACGGCCAATGCGTTATCGCGTGCGAGGGCGAGTGAGGCTTCGTCGTTGCCCGAGCAGCGTACCAGCCGCTTACCGGAGGCCTCGCAGAAGGCCAGCCCGAAGCGGATGCGCGGAACCGCGCCCACCACCGCCTCGTGGAGGTCTTCCACGGTCTTGATGAAATGCGACTGGCCGAAGATGAAGTTGGTCTCGTCCGGCTTCGCGATCGGCACCACGGTGAGTTCCATGGCTTCGCTCCTGCACAGTGAGCTACGTGATCCATGGTAGGCCGTCGGAAGGTGATTGCAAGCCGCCACGGGCGTTCGTTGCCGGCCTGCCAGCAAGCTCCCGGCCGGCGTTGGAGCTCAGCTTCCCATGGCCGACCCGGCAGGAAGAAGGTGGAGCGGCCAAAACGACGCGAATGACTCTCGCTGGACGGTGCGCGCCCACAGACGGGAACTGTGATATTCTCTGTCAAGCGCACGATGGGAGCGCCCGGACGTTGCACGCCCACCGGCGATAGTGGCCGCCAAGCGTACCGAGCGATTGCACGAGGATGCGAACGTCGCGCTCCCGGACTTCGAGGAGGATCAACGCCGTGAAGCGGGACTTCGACCTCATCGTCCATGGCGCGACGGGCTACACCGGCCGTGTCATCGCCGAATACCTGGCGACATCCTGTCGCGGTGACGATGCTCCGTCCTGGGCGATTGCAGGACGCTCGACCGACAAGCTCCAGAAGGAGCGTGCCGACATCGGCGCACCAGATGATTTACCGTTGGTGAAGGCGGATGCCGCCGAGCCAGCCAGTCTCCGTTCGATGTGCGAGCGTGCGGCCGTGATCATCACGGCGGTCGGGCCTTATCAGCTCCACGGTTCCGAGCTCGTGGCGGCCTGCGCGGCCACGGGCACCGCCTATGTTGATCTGTGCGGAGAACCGGCCTGGATGCGGCGCATGATCGATACCCATCACGAGGAGGCGAAGCGAACCGGTGCGCGCATCGTCTTCTCCTGTGGCTTCGATTCCATCCCGTTCGATCTTGGTGTGCTCACGTTGCAGGAGAAGGCGCGCGAGAAATTCGGACGCCCGGCGCGGCGGGTCAAAGCCCGCCTGCGCAAGGTGAAGGGCGGCATGTCTGGCGGCACCGCGGCGAGCGCTCAGGCGACGTTAGCCGCTGCGGCGCGCGACCCGACTCTGATCCGGCTGCTGACCGATCCCTTCGCGTTGACGCCGGGGTTCACCGGGCCGTCTCAGCCGTCGGGCCTCATCCCCGAATACGACCCGAGCATGAACGCGTGGCTCGTGCCGTTCCCGATGGCGCCGATCAACACCAAGAACGTGCACCGTACGAATTTCCTGTTGGGTCATCCCTACGGCACCGACTTTGCGTATGACGAGATGATGGTCGCGCCGGGATTCGGGGAATTCGGTCGCGTGGCGACGGAGACGTTCGCCACGGTGGTTTCCTTGTTCGGGACCGGCGGTCTCAAACCCGGCGCAGGTCCGACCCGGGACGAGCGCGAGAAGGGCTTCTATGACATCCTCTTCGTGGGCGAGTTGCTGGACGGTGGACGGGTCGAGGCGGTCGTCACAGGTGACGGCGATCCGGGCTATGGCTCGACCAGCAAGATGATCACCGAAAGCGCTCTCTGCCTCGTGCGCGAGGTACAGGGCGAGGGCGGCATCTGGACGCCGGGCGCGCTGATGGGGCCGGCCTTGCGCAAGCGTCTGAAGGAGCGCGCCGGCCTCACTTTCAGTGCGCGTTGAGGTCACGCAGTCGGCAGGTACAGCAGCCCGTTCGGTTAAAGAGCGACTAGAGCGCGATCATACGGTCTTCCGCTACGATGCTTGAGTTTGGCTCCGACTCATCTGCTTGCAACGAAGGCAGCCCTAATCCAGGGCCAAGCAATTGACGGCAGCGAAGCAGCGCTGCGAATCCGAACAGTGCGTCGAGACCGGTCCGAAGCAGCATCGGTAACTCGCTCGGCTGTCTCATTATCGCACGGGTCAGCGCGGCGAGATCGATCGTTCCGTTTGCACGCACTGCAGCCAATGCAGCGGTAGGAAGCCGCCGGCCGGCCGGATCCATGATAACGCGGAGGGCAGTCATAGGCAGGCCGCGCGCTGCAGCGACACTCGCCGCCACATGGGATTCGTTGTCGACCGCCAGTGCGCCTGTGCTCATATGCAGCGAGCGCTTCGCCTCTGGATGCATGGCGATGGTTGTCACGCCGGCGATAGGGCCATAGATCGAACCGGGGATGAGTCGAAGCAAGGCTTGCGACCAGTTCCGATCAGTGGAGAGCTGAATCGTTTCCGAAACGATCGTCGATCCTACGATGCATGCGCCTGCCGGGAGATCGGGCGAAAGGCCGCCCGCGATGCCAAAGCTGATGAGACCGTCGCAATCCTCAGCAATTGCCGACGCGAGAGACTCCGCGAGCGCGCTGCCATCGCCTCCGCAGATCGCCTGCGCATGCAGGTCTGCGGCGATCCGTGCCTCAAATGCAAGTCCCGTGACTCCAATCACCGCTGCCATGAGTCCACTCCCGGATGCCGCGCTGGACGACGGGTGCCCGCGCACCGCAAGGCACGCACTTGTATCATTGGCGCCAATGCATGTGGGCCGTGTCATGAGTGTTCTGCTCCAGCACCCGATCGCAAATGACTAATGAGTTAGTTTCTGACGGATATGTCAGCTGCTTTGTTTTGCCGTCGTGATAAATGCTGCCCTACGGGCCGGGATCGGTGGCGAGCGTGAGATCGTGCCGGAGGCTGGAACAGCGCACTCGACGAGCCAAATCGGCGCCCTCGCGGGGCGCGAACCGATGCAATATCCATGGCGTCTCCAAGTCATTGTGCGGAACGATTTGGAGCATTGTCCGCGCTGGCAGTTCGCCTTCGCGAACGAGCGCAAGGATCATCGATACTATGAGTTGGTCGAGGATACCCTTCATCCCGAGTTCGAATACGGGTATTTCGTCATTAGGGATGCGGTTGACCAGGCCTATGCTGTACAGCCTTTTTTCCTGATGGACCTGGATTTGCTAGCCGGTGCGAGCCCGCGGTTTGGCGTGCTGATCGACGCCGTTCGCCGGATGTGGCCAGGTCTGATGCGCGCCCGTGCGCTCATGGTGGGGTGCGTCGCCGGGGAAGGTCATCTTGACGGGGACGAGGCCTGCCATCGGGGCCGCATGGAACTGCTGGCCTCAACGATTGCAGTACATGCTCGCAGGCTCGGGGCGCGGCTGATCGTATTCAAGGAGTTTCCGGCGCGATACCGATCAATCCTCGACTGCCTGATTGCTCACGGGTTCACCCGCATCCCCAGCCTGCCCATGACCAGGCTTTGCATCGATTACGCCAATTTCGATGACTACATGAATCAAGCGCTCAACAGCGCAACCCGCAAGAAGCTTCGCAAGAAATTTGAGGCGACAGCGCAGGCCTTCCCACCCATCGAGATGAGCGTCATCAACGACGCGACGCCGGTGATCTCGCAGATCTATCCATTGTATCTCCAAGTCTATCAGCGTTCGAAACTGCACTTCGAAAAGCTGACAGAACAATACTTCTGCGACTTGGGGCGGCGGATGGGGGACAAGGTCCGCTTCTTCCTCTGGCGTCAGAACGAGCGGATCGTCGCGTTTGCTGCGTGCATGGTACACGGTGACGCGATTTATGCGGAGTACATAGGCCTCGATTACGATGTCGCCTTAGACCTGCATCTCTATCATTACGTGTTTCGCGACATGGTGAGCTGGGCAATCGCCAACGGGTACCAATGGTTTCGCAGCGGCGGGCTGAATTATGATCCGAAGCTGCACCTGAGGCACTTGCTTGACCCGATCGACCTATACGTTCGGCACACCTCCACGCCGATCAACGCCGCGTTGAAGCGCATTTTGCCGGTGCTCGAGCCGACGCGATATGACGAGACGCTTGCGAAGTTTCGTAACTATCAGGAGCTTTGGGCGCAGCCCGAGACTGGCCCTGGGTCCATCGAGGATACGGCCTAATCCACCAGGATCACCCGGACATCGTTGACATTGGTCAGCGTCGGTCCGGTCAGCAGCAGATCGCCGGTCTGCGCGAAGAACCCCGTGGCATCGTTGTTCTCGAGATACGCCTTGGGATCGAGGCCGATCGATTTCATCTTCGCGAACGTCGCCTGATCGATCACCGCGCCTGCGGGGTCGGTCGCGCTGCCGGCGCCGCCATCGGCGCCGTCGGTGTCGGCGGCGAGCGCCGAAATGTCGGGCGCATCCTTGAGCAGGTCGGCGAGCGCCAGCGCGTATTCCTGGTTGGGGCCGCCGCGGCCATTGCCGCGCACGGTCACGGTGAGCTCGCCGCCGGAAATGATCGCAACGCGCTTGCCTTCGCTGCGCGCCTTGAGCGCAAGCCGCGCGTGCGCGGCCGCGATCTCGCGGGCCTCGCCTTCGAGATCGGCGCCGAGCGCGATCGTCTCGTAGCCGGCATCCTGCGCGACCTTCACTGCGGCGTCGATCGAGGCCTTCGGCTTTGCCAGCAGCTCGAACGTCGCCCGCGCAAAGGCGGGATCGCCGGGCTTGCAGCTCTCATTGTTGGGATCGTCGAGCGCGCGGCGGACCGCATCATCGACGGAGAGATTGTACTTGGCGACCAGCGCGCGGGCATCCGACAGCGTGGTCGGATCCGGCACCGTCGGCCCCGAGGCGATCGCGGAGGGATCGTCATGCGGCACGTCCGAGATCGCCAGCGTGACGATCTCGGCGGCGTGCTGGCCGGCGCGCGCCAGCCGTCCACCCTTGATCCGCGACAGATGCTTGCGGACGGTGTTCATCTCGCCGATCGGCGCGCCGGAGCGCAGCAGGGCGCGGTTGACCTGCTGCTTCTGGGCAAAGCTCACGCCCTCGACGGGTGCGATCCAGTTCGCCGAGCCGCCGCCGGTCAGCAGCACCAGCAGCAGATCGTCGGGCGTGGCTTCGGCCGCCAGCCGCAGCGTATCGTCGGCCGCGCGCAGGCCGGCCTCATCGGGCACGGGGTGGCCGGCCTCGACCACCTTGATGCGGCGGGTCGGCACGCCATGGCCGTGGCGGGTGGTGGCGATGCCGACCAGCCGCGACGGCTCGAGGCCGAGCGTGTCGAGATAGTGCCGCTCCGCCGCCGCGGCCATGGCGCCGGCGCCCTTGCCGGCGGCGAGGCAGATCACGCGACCCTTCGGCACCGGCCGCAGCCGCGACGCCAGCACGACATCGGGATGCGCAGCTGCTACCGCAGCATCGAAGATCGAACGCAGGAATGGACGTCGGTCGGTCATGGCTGTGCTTTCTTCGGACGGGAGGCGCCGTTGGTTTCCGTTCCCTCTCCCGCTTGCGGGGGAGGGCCAGGGTGGGGGTATCGCCGCTGCTCACATGGTGGAGAGAGCCCCCACCCGAATCGCATCTTTGATGCGATCCGACCTCCGCCGCAAGCGGGAGAGGTGAAATGAAACCGCGGAGGCCGCGGCGCAACCAATGGCGTCGTATCGAGCTCAGTTGCCGCCAATCTCGCCGCTGATGACGTCGCCGAACAATTGCCAGCGCTCGCCCTTGAACTGCATCAGCTGCAGTTGCTCGATCGGCTGGAAGTCGTTCGGACCGGTCGACAGCGTCACGCCGGGCAGCAGGCCGCCCTGCGCAAACTGCTTCAGGCTCGCCGCCTGCTTCATCACATTGGCGCGGGTGAGGTCGTCGCCGCAGCGGCGGAGCACCTCGACCATGGTGGTCGCCATGTTGTAGCCGGTCATTGCCGAGGCATCGACGCGGTTGGTGTCGGGCATGTACTTGGCGAGCAATTCGTCGAACGCCTTCATGCCGGCGTCGTCCTTCCACTGCGGATCGCTGGCGTCCTTGGCGTAGGCTGCCGAGATCACGCCCTGCGCGTTGTCGAGCCCGGCCGGGCGCATCACGGTTGCGGTGGAGGCCGAGACGTTGGAGACGATCGTCACCGGCTTCCAGTTCATTTCGCCGAGCTTCTTGATCGCCTGGGCGCCGAATTTCGGCGTGGTGAAGAAGATGATGACGTCGGGATTGGAGGATTTCAGCCGCACCACATGGGAATCGATGGTGGGTTCGGCGACTTCGTAGCTCTCCTTGGCGGCGATCCGCGCGGGATCGCCGGCGAAGCCGTCTTCCAGGCCCTTCAGGTAGTCCTTGCCCATGTCGTCGTTCTGGTAGAGCACCGCGACCTTGGCGGTGGGCTTCTCCTTGAGCAGATATTTCGCGTAGATCCGCGACTCGCTCTGGTAGCTCGGCAGCCAGCCCATGGTCCACGGGAACGCCTTCGGATCGTTCCATTTGGTGGCGCCGGTCGCGACGAACAGCTGCGGCACCTTCTTGGCGTTGAGATATTTCTGGATCGCGGTGTTGGAAGCGGTGCCGAGCGTGCCGAACAGGAACAGCACCTCGTCGCTCTCGACCAACTTGCGGGCCTGCTCGACCGCTTTCGGCGGCGAATAGGCGTCATCGTAGGAGATGAAGTTGATCTTGCGGCCGTTGATGCCGCCGTCGTCGTTGACCTTCTTGAACACCGCGGTCATCGCCTTGCCGACCACGCCATAGGCCGACGCCGGGCCGCTATAGGGCACGATATTGCCGATCTTGATCTCGGTGTCGCTCGCACCGGTGTCGTATTTCTTCTGCGCCCAGGCGGCGTGTCCGGTCGCGGCGGCGACGGCGAGGCCGAGCAGGGCGGTTGCGACACGGTGGCGGATCGGCTTCGGCATTTCCCGAAAACTCCTTGTTGTTGCCGCCGCAGGGGCGACGGTTTCTTGTCGGGTTTCCTAGCGCATTGCCAGGCAAAGCGTAAGCAGGCATCGCGCGGGGGCGGCCGGCGAGCAGCCGCCATGGCCAATGAAAAGGCCAATGAAAAAGCCCCCTGCGACGGTATCGCAGGGGGCCGTTGTCAGTCGACCGTCGGCGCGACAATCAGCCGCCGACGTCGGCGCTGATGACCTCGCCGAACAGTTCCCATTTCTCGCCCTTGAACTTCATCAGCTGCAACTGGCTGATCGGGGCGAAATCGTTTGCGGCGGTATTGATCTTGATGCCGGGCAACAGCACCTCGGTGCGGAAATCCTGCAGGCTCGCCGCCTGCTTCATGATGTTCTCGCGGGTCAGGTTGTCGCCGCACTGCTTCAGCACCTGCACCAGCGTCTGCGCCACGCCGAAGCCGACCACGGTGCCGCCGTCGAGCTTGTCGCCCTCCGGGAAGTCCTTGGCCATGAAGGCGTAGAATTCCTTCATGCCGGGATCATTGTCCCACTGCTTGTCGGAGGCATCCTTCAGATAGGCGGCGGAGATGATGTCCTGCGCGTTCTCGAAGCCGGCCGGTTTGATCACGCTGCCGACCGAGGCCGACACGTTGTTGAGGAAGTGGGTCGGCTTCCAGCCGATCTCGGCGGCCTTCTTGATCGCCTGAGCCGCGAATTTCGGCGTCGCGATGTCGGTGAAGACGTCGGCGTTGCTCGCCTTCAGCTTGACGATGTTGCTGTCGATGGTCGGCTGGGAGGTCTCGAAGCTCTCCTCGGCGACGATCATGCTGGCGGCCTTCTGGCCGAGGCCGTCCTTCAGGCCCTTCAGATAGTCCTTGCCGTAATCGTCGTTCTGGTACAGCACCGCGATCTTGGCGTTCGGCATGTTCTTCAGGATGTACTTGGCGTAGATCTGGGTCTCGCTCTGGTAGTTGGGCTGCCAGCCCATGGTCCAGGGAAAGTCCTTCGGATCGTTCCACTTGGTGGCGCCGGTGGCGACGAACAGTTGCGGCACCTTCTTGGAGTTCATGTATTTCTGGATCGCCGAGTTCGACGGCGTGCCGAGCGAGTTGAAGATCAGCAGCACCTCGTCGCTTTCGACCAGCTTGCGGGCCTGCTCCACGGCCTTCGGCGGCGAGTAGGCGTCATCGTAGGAGATGAAGTTGATCTTGCGGCCGTTGATGCCGCCGGCGTCGTTGATCTTCTTGAAATAGGCGGCCTCGGTGCGGCCGATGATGCCGTAGGCGGAAGCGGGGCCGCTGTAGGGCATGATGTTGCCGATCTTGATCTCGGTGTCCGTGGCGCCGGTGTCGTATTTCTTCTGGGCCAGCGCAGCGCTGCCGGACGTCGCGACGAGCGCTAGCGCGGCCCCGAGGACCGCAAGTCTTGTGGTAGCGGACATTGATGTCTCTCTCCCTGTTGTCAGACGAATGTGTCGCGGCCCCTTGTTTCGAGGGCTCTGTTATTTGACTGCAATGACTACCATCTCAGGCGGCCCGTCTCAATGAAAAGCCCCTGCGACAACGCCGCAGGGGCCGCGTCCTTAGTCGACATTTAAGGGTTAACCGCCGACGTCGCCGCTCAAGATGTCGCCAAAGCGATCCCAGGTCTCGCCCTTGAACCGCATCAGTTGCAGTTGCGAAAGCGGTGCGAAGTCGGTCGCCGAGGTGTTGACCTTGATGCCCGGCAGCAAGCCGTCGAGCTCAAGGTCGCGGATGCTGGCGGCCTGCTTCATGATGTTCTCGCGCGTCAGATTGTCGCCGCACGCCCGCAGCACATGCTCGAGGCCCTGCGCGACGGTGTAGGCGTACATCACGGACGCGTCGGCGCGGTTTGCGTCGGGGTAGTACTTATCCAGGAATTCGTTCCAGGCGATCATTCCCTTGTCGGTCTTCCACTGCGGATCGGTCGGATCCTTCAGGTATTGCGACGAGATGATGCCCTGGGCGGCCTCGAAGCCCGCCGGCTTGATCACGCTGCCGATCGAGGACGAGACGTTGTTGAGGAAGTGCATCGGATGCCAGCCGAGCTCATTGTTCTTCTTGATCGCCTGGGCCGCGAATTTCGGCGTGGTGATGTTGAAGAACACGTCGGCGCCGGAGGCCTTGAGCCTGACGATGTGGGAATCGATGGTCGGCTCCGTGACCTCGTAGCTGTCCTCGGCGACGATCATCGACGCCGCCTTGCTGCCGAGCCCGTCCTTGAATCCCTTCAGGTAATCCTTGCCGTAGTCGTCGTTCTGGTAGAGCACCGCGATCTTCGCGTCCGGCTTGTTCTTCAGGATGTACTTCGCATAGATGATCGATTCGCTCTGGTAGTTGGGCTGCCAGCCCATGGTCCATGGAAACTCCTTCGGGTCATTCCACTTGGTGGCGCCGGTGGCGACGAACAGTTGCGGCACCTTCTTCTGGTTCATGTATTTCTGGATCGCCGAGTTCGGCGGCGTGCCGAGCGAATTGAAGATCATCAGCACTTCGTCGCTCTCGACCAGCTTGCGCGCCTGCTCGACGGTCTTCGGCGGCGTGTAGGCGTCGTCGTAGCTGATGAAGGTGATCTTGCGGCCGTTGATGCCGCCTTCGGCATTGATCTTGCGGAAATAGGCGTCCTCGGTCTTTCCGATCACGCCATAGGCGGAAGCTGCTCCGCTATACGGCATGATGTTGCCGATCTTGATTTCGGTGTCGCTGGCGCCGGTGTCGTACTTCTTCTGGGCAAGTGCCGCGCTGCAGGATGCGGAGACGAGCGCGAGCGCAACGGCAATTGCCGCCAGATGTCGTATTGCAGACATACGGTTTCTCTCCCTGATGGCAGATGATGTGTCGCGGCCCCCTGTTTCGAGGGCTCATTGTTGTCAGCAAAAGCTATCATCTTACCTGGGGCGTCTCAACGAAAAGCCCCCGCGGCATGGCCGAAGGGGCTGCGTCTTTAGTCGCGCTCGCCGATCTGGCGGAGCCAACCGCGGAGATTGCGGTGAGTGCTCGCGACGCTGTTGAGTTGCGCGCGCGGATGCCAGCGGCAGTCCGCGAAGATCAGTTGCTCAGATTGCTCGAAATGATGTCGCCGAACAGCTCCCACTTCTCGCCCTTGAAGCGCATCAAGCGCAATTGCTTGATCGGCGCGAAGTCGGTCGCCGAGGTGTTGATGCTGATGCCCGGCAGCAGCGTGTCGGGGACATAATCCTTCAGGCTCGCCGCCTGCTTCATGATGTTGGCGCGGGTGAGATCGTCGCCGCACATCTCCAGCACGTGCACCATGGTCTGTGCGGCGGCGTAGCCGTAGGAGGTGGCGCCGTCGAGCTTGTTGGCGTCGGGATAATCCTTCTTGAGGAAGGCAAGGAATTTCTGCATGCCGGGATCCTGATTCCATTGCGGATCGGCGCCGTCCTTGATGTAGGACGCCGACAGGATGCCCTGCGAATTTTCGAAGCCGGCCGGCTGCATCACGCCGCCGACCGAGGCCGAGACATTGGCGACGATCTGCAGCGGCGTCCACGCGATTTCGGCGGCCTTCTTGATCGCCTGCGCCGCAAATTTCGGTGACGTGACGCTGATGAACGTATCGGCGCCGGCGGCCTTCAGCTTGACGATGTGATTGTCGATCGCGGGTTCGGAGGTTTCATAAGCCTCCTCGGCGACGATCATCGACGCCTTGTCGCCGAAAGCGTCCTTCAGGCCCTTGAGGTAGTCCTTGCCGAAGTCGTCATTCTGGAAGAGTACGGCGACCTTGGCGTCGGGCTTGTGCTTCATGATGTATTTTGCGTAGACCCGCGCCTCGTCCTGGTAGGACGGCTGCCAGCCCATGGTCCACGGATAGTTGTTGGGGTCGTTCCACTTGGAGCCGCCGGAACCGACGAACAGCTGCGGCACCTGCTTCTCGTTCATGTACTTTCGGATCGAAGCGTTGGTTGCGGTACCGACCGAGCCGAACACCAGCAGCACCCCGTCGTCCTCGACCAGCTTGCGGGTTTGCTCCACGGTCTTGGCCGGCGAGTAGCTGTCGTCATAGGAGATGAAGGTGATCTTGCGGCCGTGGATACCGCCGGCCTCGTTGATCATCTTGAAGTAGGCCGCCTCGGTCCTGCCGATCACGCCATAGGCTGAGGCGGGGCCGCTGTAGGGCGCGGTGTTGCCGATCTTGATCTCGGTGTCGCTGGCCCCGGTGTCGTATTTCTTCTGCGCCAGCGCGACATTGCAGCTCGTCAGGATCAGAGCGAATGCGGACAACAGCGCCGTCAGGGACGGACGTGCGGCAGTCATGGTTTCCCCACCTCGGGTTCTTCGTTTCGGGTATTCAATACCATCGGCGCGGGGCGTCAACAAAAAGCCCCCGCGACGGGTATCGCGGAGGCTGTCGTTTTATTCCCGCAGTGCAACCTCACTCCGAGGGGACATCGCCGGAAATGATGTCGCCGAACAGCTCCCACTTCTGGCCCTTGAAGCGCTGCATTTGCAGCTGGGCGATCGGGGCGAAGTCGGTGGCCGAGGTGTTGATCTTGACGCCGGGCAGCAGGGTGTCGGGCGTGAAGTCCTTCAGGCTCGCCGCCTGCTTCATGACGTTGGCGCGGGTGAGATCGTCGCCGCACATTTCGAGCACCTTGGCGAGCGTCTGGGCGGCACCATAGCCGTAGACGTAGCCGCCGTCGGTCTTGTCGGCGCCCGGCATGTACTTGTCGAGAAACTCGGCCCACTTCTTCATGTTCGGATCGTTGGCCCACTGCGGATCGGCACCGTCCTTGGCATAGGCCGCCGACAGCACGCCCTGGGCGTTGTCGAAGCCGGCCGGCTGCATCACGCTGCCGACCGAGGCCGACACGTTGGTGATGATCTGCAGCGGCTTCCAGCCGAGTTCGGCGGTCTTCTTGATGGTCTGCGCGCCGAACTTCGGCGTCGTGTAGATCAGCAGCACGTCCGGATTGGCGGCCTTGATCTTGACGATGTGGCTGTCGATCGATGGCTCGGAGATCTCGTAGCTCTCCTCCATCATGATGCTCGTGGCGGCCTTGGCGCCAAAACCATCCTTGGTGCCCTTGAGGTAGTCTTTGCCGAAGTCGTCGTTCTGATAGAGGATCGCGACCTTGGCGTCGGGCTTCTCCTTCATCAGCCACTTGGCGTAGATCTGGGCTTCGCTCTGGTAGCTCGGCTGCCAGCCCATGGTCCACGGGAAGTTCTTCGGATCGTTCCACTTGGTGGCGCCGGTGGCGACGAACAGCTGCGGGATCTTCTTGGAGTTCAGGTATTTCTGGATCGCGGTGTTGGACGGCGTGCCGAGCGGGTTGAAGACCAGCAGCACTTCGTCGCTCTCGACCAGCTTGCGCACCTGCTCGACCGCCTTCGGCGGCGAATAGGCGTCGTCATAGCTGACGAAATTGACCTTGCGGCCGTTGATGCCGCCGCGGTCGTTGATCATCTTGAAATAGGCTTCTTCGGTCTTGCCGATCACGCCGTAGGCGGAGGCTGGTCCCGAATAGGGGATGATGTTGCCGACCTTGATCTCGGTATCGCTCGCGCCGGTGTCGTATTTCTTTTGGGCGAATGCGGCGGTGGACGTCGCGGCAACAGCGACGATCGCCGCGGAAATCGCGGCGATCCGAACGGTAGAAAGCATAATGTCTCCTGGTTTGGTTCTATAGGCTCTTAACTGGTTTGAGCATGATCTCTTCCGGAAAACCGCTTCGCACTTTTCCGGATCATGCTCTTAGTTCTTCTTGAGCTTTGCGGCCAATTGCTGGGCAACGATCGCAACCTGCCTGGCGCCGTGCGGCACGAGGAAGATGACGAGGAACAGCAGCACGCCGAACACCGCACCCGAAAGGCCCTTGGAGATGCCTTCGGCAATGTTCGGCACGAAGATGATGAAGGCGGAGCCGACGATCGAGCCGGGCAGCCAGCCGACGCCGCCGACCACCATGCCGAGGAACAGCGAGATCGCGAGCTGGATGGTGTAGCCGTCCGGCGCCACGAACTGCACCGCGATGGCGCCGAGACCGCCGGCGACGCCGGTGATGCCGGCCGAGACGCCGAACGCCAGCGTCTTGTACAGCGCGACGTCGACGCCCATCGCGGACGCCGCGATCTCGTTGTCGCGGATCGCCATGAAGGCCCGGCCGGAGCGCGAGCGCAGCAGGTTCACCGAGGCGACGTAGATCGCGATCGTGACCACCAGGGTGAAGTAGTACAGCCACATGTCCTGCGACAGCGGCAGGCCGAACGGCGCATCCGGCTTGGTCACCACGAGACCCTGGACGCCGCCGGTCCAGTGCTCGAAATAGCCGAGCTTGAGCAGCTGCGGCATCGCGGTCGCGAGCGCGAAGGTCGCGAGCGCCAGATAGACGCCGGAGAGCCGCAGCGCCGGCTGGCCGAACAGGAAGCCGAAGCCGAAGCAGACGATGCCGGCGATCGGCAGCGTGAGGGCATAGTTCATGCCCGCATGCTCCATCAGGATCGCCGAGGTGTAGGCGCCGACGGCGTAGAACGCGCTCTGGCCGAGCGAGAACTGGCCGCTTCCGCCGGTCAGGATGTTGAGCGCCAGCACCGCAAGGCCGTAGATCAGAAGCATCGTCATCTGGAAGATGATGAAGTTCTTCACGAACAGTGGGATCAGGACCAGCGCGGCGAGCACCACGAGCGAGGTGCCATAACCCAGCGTCATGGCGCGCTTGGGCACGGCCTCGACGGCCTGGCCCTCGGTGACGACTTCGACTTCTTCAGCGGCGCTCATGATCAAACTCGCTTGACGATGGCGCGGCCGAACAGGCCTGCCGGTTTCACGACCAGGACGACAATGATCAGCGCAAGCGCGATCGGAAGTTTCAGCTCATTGCCGACGCCGGGGATGTAGGTGCCGACGAGGTTCTCGAAGATGCCGACCAGGAAGCCGCCCATCACGGCGCCGAACGGCGAGCTCAGGCCGCCGAGCACGGCTGCGGCAAAGCCGTAGATCAGCACGCCGAGCATCATGTTCGGCTCGAGGAACACCACCGGGGCGATCATCATGCCGGCGATCGAGCCGATCGCCGAGGCCATGCCCCAGCCGAGCGCGATCATCCACGAGGTGTTGATGCCGACCAGCCGGGCCGATTCAGGCAGCGAGGCGGCCGCGCGCATCGCAAGGCCGACCCGGGTGAAGCGGAAGAAGAAGAACAGCAGCAGCAGCATCAGCAGCGTGATGCCGATCATGCCGGCCTGGTGGGTCGAGATCAGCTGGCTGCCGAGGAACGGCGAGGAGCCGAACGGCGTCGGATATTGCTTGATGGTGAAGTCCCAGATCAGGCCGGCGACCGAGTTGATGATCGCATACAGCGCGATGAAGCCGGCGACATTGGTCAGGATCGGCGCCTTGGCCAGCGGCTTGAACAGCAGCCGCTCGATGACGATGCCGGCGGCGAACGAGAAGGCGACGGTGAGCACGAAGGCGCCCCAATACGGCACGCCCCACTGCATCAGCTGCCAGGACACGAAGGTCGAGAACATCGCCATTTCGCCCTGGGCGAAATTCAGATGGTCGATGGCCTGGTAGATCATCACGACCGCGAGCGCCATGCAGGCGTAGATCGCGCCCGTGGCGATGCCGGCCAGGACCTGGTTGGCAAAAAGCTCCATTGTGCCAGCTCCCTCAGTAGCCGAGATAGGATTTGCGGACGTCTTCGTTGTTCGCGATGTCCTTGGCATTGCCCGACATCACGATCCGTCCGGTTTCGATCACATAGGCCTGGTCGGCGAGCTCGAGCGCGAGCTGCGCATTCTGCTCGACCACCAGGATGGTCACCTTTTCCTCGCGATTGATCTTGCCGAGGATGCGGAACAGGTCGCGCACGATCAGCGGCGCGAGGCCGAATGACGGCTCGTCGAGCAGCATCAGGCGCGGCCGCAGCATCAGCGCGCGCGCCACCGCGAGCATCTGCTGCTCGCCGCCGGACAGCGTGCCGGCCTGCTGGGTGTAGCGCTGCTTCAGCACCGGGAAATGCTCGTACATCCGCTCGATGTCGGCGCCGATGGCGCCCTTGTCGGAGCGGCTGATGGCGCCGAGCTGCAGATTCTCCTCCACCGTCATGTTGGTGAAGGTGCCGCGGCCCTGCGGCACATGGGCGATGCCGAGGCGGACCACGTTCTCGGTGGAACGGGTGCCGATCGGCTTGCCCTCGAACTCGATCGCGCCGGTCGAGCGCACCATGTTGCAGATCGCCCGCAGCGTGGTGGTCTTGCCGGCGCCGTTGGCGCCGAGCAGCGTGGTCAGCGAGCCCTCGTTGAGGGAAAAGCTGAGGCCGTGCAGGGCCTGGACCTGGCCGTAATAGGCGCGCAGGTCCTTGACGTTGAGCATCGCTGTCATTGGTCCTTGCTCCCCAGATAGGCCTTGATCACATCAGGGTCGGCCTGGACCTGGGCCGGCGTGCCTTCGGCCAGCTTGCGGCCGAAATTGAGCGCGACGACGTGGTCGGCGATCGACATCACGAGTCCCATGTGATGCTCGACCAGCAGCACCGTAATTTTACGGTCATCGCGGATTTTGCGGATCAAATCGCCGAGCACATAGACTTCCTCGTGATTGAGGCCGCCGGCCGGCTCGTCGAGCAGCAGGATCTTCGGATCTGCGGCCAAAGCGCGCGCCAGCTCGACGCGCTTCTGGGTGCCGAACGGAAGTCCCGAGACCACGGTGTGGGCGACGTCCTCGAGATCGAGATAGCCGAGGATGTCGTGCACTTTCTTGTTCATGTCGCTCTCGCCGCGGCGGACCCAGGCGAGACGGAGCGAGTCGCTGACGATGTCGCTCGAGGTGCGCGCATGCGCGCCGACGCGCACATTGTCGATCACGGACAGATTGGGAAACAGCGCGACGTTCTGGAAGGTGCGGCCGATGCCGATCTCGGCGATCCGGTGCGGGGGCCGCGACAGGATGCTCTTGCCTTCCATCAGGATGTCGCCGGACGACGGCTGGTAGAGCCGCGACAGGCAGTTGAACAGCGTCGTCTTGCCGGCGCCGTTCGGTCCGATCAGGCCGAGGATCTGTCCATGGCGCATGTCGAACGACACGCCATTGAGTGCGATGATGCCGCCGAACACGACGCTGACGTCGCGAACCGCGAGCAAGGGATCATTCCCTTGCGCGAGCTGTGCCTGCGTCATCTCGTCTCGCCCGCCGTCTTCGAGCGGTGCGAGCGGCCCTGCGATGCGTTTCGCTGGACGTGATGGAGGCTATCTGATCCCCTCGGCCAAACGTGCAACTTTCCCTCCTACTTTGGTCTTTTTGCGTTCTTCTTTTTTGGATTGCGGCGCCATTCCACCGAGCGCCTGCTCGATGTTCCTTACCATCGCGACAAGACGAGGTCCAATGTCGTTGAGCAATCTATCTTCCGTGAAACGGAATGCCGGCGCGCCGCAATTGAAGGCGTAGGGACCGGTTCCGTCGTTCAATCTCAATGCAACGCCAACCGCGGCGACGTCGTCCTGCCAGTCGCCGGTCGACATGGTGAAGCCGTGCTTCGCCACCGTCTCGCCGGAACGTTCGATGCCGTCGCGCATCTTGGCCCAGCGGCTGCCATAGTGATCCCGCAGCTCGCGTAATAAAGCCGCGCGCTCCTCGGGTGGCAATGCCCAAATATAGGCACGTCCCATCGCGGTGGTGGCGATCGGCACGCGCGAGCCGACGTCGAGCTGCACGCCGAGCGCCAAGCCGTTCCGGCTCTGGCCGAAATAGATCATGCTGTGACGGTCGCGGCCACCGACGGCGACGGCGCCGCCGGTCGCGCGCATCACTTCTTCTCGATAGGGTTCGGACAAATGCCGAACGCCGAGATTGGCGAGCGCCGCGTAGCCCAGCGCCATCGCCGACGGCGCGAGCTGATACTTTTCGAATTTCGGTACAGGTGTAAGGTATCCCAGCTTGGTCAGCGTGTAGGTCAGCCGGGAAATGGTTGGCTTCGGTAACTTGGTGCGGGCGGCAATCTCCTGATTGCCGAGCAGCCCGTCATTGGGTTGAAATGCGCGCAGAACGTCCAGTCCGCGGGAAAGCGCGACGACGAAATTGCGATCGGTCGCTACCTTCTTGCTGGCGCGCTTCATCCCTATCCTTGTCCTGCCCTTGTCATGCTCGTTGACAAGGCTCGTGCTTCAAAATAACCCTCCGTGTCAAGATGTGGAATTAAATTTCGCAGTGCGAAATTGGTCTAATCGTAGCGGCTCAACGCAAGTCGTGCAGCTACTCAACACAAGTTCAAGAACAAGCATCCAGGGAGAGTCCCGGTGAGTGAAGTCGTCAAGCTCGAACGTCATGACAATATTGCCGTGGTCACGGTTAACAGTCCGCCCGTGAATGCGCTCAGCGCTGCGGTGCGCGGCGGCATCTTCGAGTGCATCAAGGCCGCGATCGACGATGCGCAGGTCCAGGGCATCGTGCTGACCTGCGCCGGCCGCACCTTCATCGCCGGCGCGGACATCACCGAATTCGGCAAGCCGCCGAAGCCGCCCGGCCTCGCCGAAGTGCTGAGCCTGATGGAAAGCTCGCCGAAGCCGATCGTTGCCGCGATCCACGGCACCGCGCTCGGCGGCGGCCTCGAGGTCGCGCTGGCCTGCCACTACCGTGTCGCCACCAAGGACGCCAAGCTCGGCCTGCCCGAGGTGAAGCTCGGCCTGCTGCCGGGCGCCGGCGGCACCCAGCGCCTGCCGCGTGCGGTCGGCCCCGAACTCGCGGTCAAGATGATCGTCGGCGGCGATCCGATCAGCGCCGATGCGGCGCTGAAGGCCGGCCTGATCGAGGAGATCGTGGAAGGTCCGGCCTCGGGCGGTGAGGCATTTGCGCGCAAGGTGGTCGCCGAGAAGCGTCCGCTGCGCAAGCTGCGCGATGACGACTCGAAGCTCGCGGCGGCCAAAGCCGACCGTTCGATCTTCACCAATGCGGTCGCCGCGATGACCAAGAAGTCGCGCGGCCTCGAGGCGCCGTTCGCCGCTGCCGATGCCGTCGGTGCCGCGATCGACCTGCCGTTCGACGAAGGCCTGAAGAAGGAGCGCGAGGGCTTCCTGAAGCTGGTCTCGAGCGACCAGTCCAAGGCGCAGCGCTATGCGTTCTTCGCCGAGCGCGAAGCCGCCAAGATCTCCGGTGTGCCCGACGGCACGAAGGGCCGCAACGTGGCGCGCGTCGCCATCCTCGGCGCCGGCACCATGGGCGGCGGCATCGCGATGTCGTTCGCCAATGCCGGCATCCCGGTCACGCTGATCGAGACCGGCGAGGAGCAGCTCAAGCGCGGCATGGGCATCATGCAGAAGAACTATGAAGCGACCGCCGCGCGCGGTGGCATCCCGGCGGACGCGCCCGCCAAGCGGATGGCGCTGATCAACGGCGTCGTCGGGATCGAGAACGTCGGCGACGCCGATCTGGTGATCGAGGCCGTGTTCGAGACCATGGCGGTCAAGAAGGAAGTGTTCGGCAAGCTCGACCAATACGCCAAGCCGGGCGCGGTGCTGGCCTCCAACACCTCCTACCTCAACATCGACGAGATCGCGCAGTCGACCAAGCGTCCGCAGGACGTGCTCGGCATGCACTTCTTCTCGCCGGCCAACGTCATGAAGCTGTGCGAGATCGTGCGCGCCGACAAGACCGCGCCCGACGCGCTGGTGACTGCGGTGTCGATCGCCCGCAAGATCGCCAAGGTGCCGGCCGTAGTCGGCGTCTGCGACGGCTTCGTCGGCAACCGCATGCTGGCGCAGCGCGGCAAGCAGTCCGAGAAGCTGCTGTTCGAGGGCGCACTGCCGCAACAGGTAGACGCCGTCGTCACCAAGTTCGGCATGCCGATGGGCCCGTTCGCGATGGGCGATCTGGCCGGCCTCGATATCGGCTGGCGCTCGCGCAAGGACCGCGGCATCAAGTCGGAGATCGCGGATGCGCTCTGTGAAGCCGGCCGCTTCGGCCAGAAGACCGGCAAGGGCTACTACAAGTACGAGCCGGGCTCGCGCGCGGCGCTGCCCGATCCGGAGGTCGAGAAGCTGATCGACGAGACGCTGGCGCGCCTCGGCCGCAAGAAGCGCGTCGTGACTGACGACGAGATCCTCGAGCGCATGATGTATCCGATGATCAACGAGGGCGCGAAGATCCTCGCCGAGGGCATCGCGGCGCGTCCGTCTGATATCGACGTGGTCTGGCTCTATGGCTATGGCTGGCCGATCTATCGCGGCGGCCCGATGTTCTGGGCCGACACCGTCGGCCTCAAGCACATCGCCGATCGCCTGGCCTTCTACGCCAAGGAGACCAACGATCCCTCGCTCGAGCCGGCGCCGCTGCTCAAGAAGCTCGCCGACGAAGGCAAGACCTTCGCCTCGCTCGCCGCAGCGTCGAAGGCGGCGTGATTGGCTTCCTGGCCACGGACTCGCTGGTAGGGTTCCCTCCCCCCTTGTGGGGGAGAGTTAGGGAGAGGGGTGGCCGCATCGGGACTGCCCGAGTGACCCCCCTTCCCCAACCC
>NZ_JASGSR010000034.1:0-73588 GCF_040446015.1 Bradyrhizobium sp. INPA03-11B | reverse complement strand
CTCAACGCAAAAGCACGCGATGCGCGTGCCGCATACGTCAATGCAACTTGACTATCCAGATAGTCGCTCACCCGGATTGCATCTCACGATGCAATCCGACCTCTCCCACAAGGGGAGAGGTGGAGTACGCGGCTCCGCTGTCGGCCAAATCTCGGCAGTTACGTACTCAACTTCCCGCCCGCCATCAGAATATCGCTGGCGAGCTGGCTGGTGCGCAGCGCGAGTTCGTCGCGCAGCCGGCGGGCGGCGGCGGGATCGCTTTCCAACACACGCTGGAACAGGCTGCGGGCGACACGGATCACCGAGCCGCGCTCCAATGCGGTCGCGGTCGACGGGCGTTTCATCGCGACGATCAATGCGAGCTCGCCGATCAGCGCGCCGGGGCCGGCGATGATCTCGGCGCCGCCTTCCTCGACCCGGAAGCTGCCGCGCTGCACGACATAGCCGGCGTCCGCGGCGTCGCCGACCTTGAACAGCACCTCGCCTGCGTTGAAGTCGCGTTGCTCGGAGCCGATCGCCAGCATGCGCAAGGAGCTCTCGCCCAACAGACGCATCGTCGGGACCCGCTCGAGCAGGGCTACGTCATCATCGATCGACATTCAGGTCCGGTAAACGCGGTGCGCCTCGATTTCACGAATCGTTGAGCGCGAAGCGTATCACGGCACCAGCTTGTAGCCACCGGCTTCCGTCACCAGGATTTCCGGGTTGGCGGCGTCCTTCTCGATCTTCTGGCGGAGGCGGTAGATGTGGGTTTCCAGCGTGTGGGTGGTGACACCGGAATTGTAGCCCCAGACTTCCTGGAGCAGGGTCTCGCGCGACACCGGCATCTGGCCGGCGCGGTAGAGGAAGCGCAGGATCGCGGTTTCCTTCTCGGTCAGCCGCACCTTCCTGGCATTGGCGCCGGTGAGCATCTTCGAGCCGGGACGGAACGAGTAGGGGCCGACCGAGAACACCGCGTCCTCGCTTGCCTCGTGCTGGCGCAGTTGCGCCCGGATCCGGGCCAGCAGCACCGCGAAGCGGAACGGCTTGGCCACATAGTCGTTGGCGCCGCTCTCCAGGCCGAGGATCGTGTCGGAATCGGTGTCGTGGCCGGTCAGCATGATGATCGGGGCCTTGAAGCCACCCTTGCGCAAGCTGCGGACCACTTCACGGCCGTCGGTGTCGGGCAGGCCAACGTCCATCAGGACCAGATCGGGAGAATTGGCTTTGGCGGCAGTGGCGCCCTTGGCGCCGGTGTCGACTGCGGAGGCTTCGAATTCCTCGTGCAGGGACAGCTGCTCGACCAGCGTATCGCGCAGATCGGTATCGTCATCCACGATCAAGATCTTGCGGGCATTGGCCATAGGTACAATCCTTCGGGGGCGGGGCGGTCAGAGGCGGAGGGCGCTTAAGACCGTAACATCGGCTAGATATGTGCTCAGGTAGGCGATTGTTACCGATTCACAAGGCAACGGCAGTCTACCTCAAATCCGGCGGGGCAGGACGTGAATGTCCTGTAATGCCGGGTGATAGAATGATCCGAACATCCTAGGCAAGTTCAGTTTGGAACGATTCTTGAGGGAAGATCAGCTATTTCAATCACTTATATGACAGCCAAACGTGATCGCCCGCTCTCCGCCATCGAGGTCCGCGCCGCCGCCGGCAATCCGCGCCGGGGCTGGCTGACGGCCGATGGCTGGACCGTTCCGGTGGCGCTCGGACGCGGCGGAATCCTCGCCAACAAGCGCGAGGGCGACGGCGGCACCCCGCGCGGCGTCTTCCATCCGCGGCAGCTGTGGTGGCGCGCCGACCGGCACCGGCGCCCGGTGACCTTGCTGCCGACCCGGCCGATCCGCGGCGAGGACGCCTGGTGCGAGGATCCCGCCGACCGCCATTACAACCAGCCGATCCGGCTCGACCGCGAGCAGGCCGGCGACCGCCTGACCCGCGAGGATCATCTCTACGACTTCATTGTCGAGATCGACCACAACGCCGCGCCGCGGATCGCCGGCCGCGGCAGCGCCGTGTTCCTGCATCTGGCGCGGCCGAATTTCGGACCGACCGCGGGCTGCGTCTCGATGACCAAGGCGTCGATGCTGCGGCTGTTGCGGCGGATGTCTCCGCAGACCCGGATCATCATCGGCTGAGGCCCTTTTGTTTGACGCGTTTTCTTTACGCGAACCGGTATCCACTTCGCTCGAAAGCGCTACGTTGGAATAGCTGAGCATCGGTTTTCCCACACGACAGACGCGACGCGTTTGTGCTGAGATTGCGCACAAGACAAAATAATTCCCCAAAATAAATCTCGCGGGAGCGAAGAAGCATGCTCGACAACAACCAGATCGCCGCCGCCGCAAAAGTTCTGAGCGAGCACTGGCACGCGGGCACCAAACTCGGTGCACTCGACAGCTCAATGCGGCCGCGCGATCGCGCCGAGGGTTACGCGGTGCAGGCCGAGCTGGAGAAGACGTCGCGCGAAAAACTGTTCGGCTGGAAGATCGCGGCGACCAGCGCGGCCGGCCAGAGGCACATCAACGTCGCCGGGCCGCTGGCGGGGCGCATCCTCGCCGAGACAGTGATCGCAGATGGCGGCACCGCGTCGATGAAGGGCATCGAGATGCGGGTCGGCGAACCGGAATTCGCCTTCCGCATGGCGCGTGATCTCGTGCCGCGCGCATCGCCCTACAGCGTCACGGAAGTGCTGGAGGCGGCCGGCACGCTGCATCCCGCGATCGAGATTCCGGATTCGCGCTTCGCCGATTTCGTCTCCGCCGGCGAGGCGCAGCTGATCGCCGACAATGCCTGCGCGCATCTGTTCGTGCTCGGAGCTGCAACATCAGCCGACTGGCGCGCGATCGATCTGGTCGAGGAACGCCCGACCATCACGCTGCGCGGCGAGCGCTACATTGGCCACGGCAAGAACGTGCTCGGCGATCCCCGCGTGGCGCTCGCCTGGTGCGCCAACGAATTGCGCGCGCTCGGCATCACATTGCGCGCAGGGGAGGTCGTCACCACAGGCACCTGCCATCCCCCGCTGCCGATCGCGGCGGGCGATGCGTTCGCAGCCGATTTCGGCGCAATCGGGAAAGTGTCGGTGCGGTTTGCGTAAACGCAGCTCTTGCCGCACACACCAATGTCGTCCCGGCCTTCGCCGGGACGACAATTAATTATGCGGCACGGTCCGCGTCCCGAAGATCGCTGAGCCCACCCGCACATGCGTCGCGCCCATCGCGATCGCCGCGGCGAAATCCGCGCTCATGCCCATCGAGAGGTTTGTCAGCCCGTTGCGCGCGGCGATCTTGGCGCACAGCGCGAAATGCGGCGCCGGGGCCTGGTCGACCGGCGGGATGCACATCAGTCCTGAAATCTGCAGGCCGTATCTGTCGCGGCACGCCGCGATGAAGGTATCGGCGTCCTGCGGCGCGACGCCGGCCTTCTGCGGCTCCTCGCCGGTATTGATCTGGACGAACAGTTCCGGGTGCTTCCCCTGATTTTTGATTTCCTTGGCTAACGCTTCGCAAATGCTGGCGCGATCGACCGAATGGATCGCATCGAACAGCGCGACCGCCTCCTTGGCCTTGTTCGACTGCAACGGCCCGATCAGGTGCAGCTTCACGTCCGGATGAGCCTGGATCAGCTCCGGCCACTTGCCCTTGGCCTCCTGCACCCGATTTTCGCCAAATACGCGCTGTCCGGCGCCGATAATCGGCAAAATTGCGTCGGCCGCGAATGTCTTCGACACCGCGATCAGCGTCACCGACGCGCGGTCGCGTCGCGCCTCCTTGCAGGCACGCGCGATCTCCTGCTCCACGGCGGCCAGGCCATGTGGTGAATCAGCCGATAACGGCGTGGTCGGGCTTTGCGTCATGCTTGTGCCGTTCTCTGACAGGTGCGGGGGGTTGGCTCGAATTTTACCAAATTCGGGAAAGGCTTTTTGAAGCCCTGCATTCTACCTTGCGCGCGGGCAAGGGAATAGAATGTCGGGCGTCACTTTCAACCGCAACCGGATCAGGCTCAAGAAGGTTCTGGGTATCCGTGCCCGGCTCGCCTTGCTTGCGGTGATGCTGGTCGCGCCGCTGATGCTCGATCGCGTCCGCACGCTGGAAGATTCCCGCAGCAAGCAGATCGCGCAGGCCGCGGCCGGCTATGCCAACCTCACCGCACACGCCGCCGAGACCCAGCGCGAAGTGGTGTCCTCGGTCGAGACCATGCTGAAATCGGCCGCCTATATCCGCGCCTCCGGCGGCGTTGGGCAGAGCTGCGAGGTGCTCCGCGCCAGCCTGCCGACGGTGCTGCCCTGGATCCGCAGCATCATGTTCGTGTCCAGGGACGGGCTGGTGCAATGCTCGACGCTGAACAGCCAGGTCGGACTCCGCATCGGCGATCGTGAATATTTCAAGAAGGCGCAGGACAACCGCGGCTTCGTGTTCAGCGACTATCTGCGCGGCAGGACCAATGGCCGCGCGATGATGATGGCGGCCTATCCGGTGGCCGCGATCAATCCGGAACAGGACGCCATCGTGGTCGCCGGCATCAACATCGACTGGCTGTCGCAGATCATGGCCAATCTCGGCGGCCAGCCCGGCATGTCGGCCGCTCTGGTCGATAGCACCGGCGTCGTGATCGCGGCTCCATCGGATCATGCAAGCTTGATCGGCCACTCGCTCGACACCATCCCCTTGATGTCGGCGATTGCCGAGAAGGCGCTGAGCTACGACGAGCCGTCGGGCTCGGTGTCGTTCACGGCTTCCGACGGCGCACAGCGTACGCTGAGCTTTGCCCGCATCGCCGGAACGCAGTCCCGGCTGATCGTCAGCATGGACGAGGCCAAGGTGACGGCGGCGATCAACCGCGAGATCCGCACCGCCTATCTGCAGCTCGGCTTCGTCTGCTTGTTCGTGCTGCTCGGCGCCCTCGTCGGCGCCGAACGGCTCGTCATCCATCCGATCGAGCTGATGACCGGCATGGCAAGGCGGTTCGGCGAAGGCGACTGGTCGGCGCGCGTCGCCAAGCACAAGCTGCCGTCGGAATTCGTGCCCTTGGCGCGCGCCTTCAACGCGATGGCGGCGCAGCTCAGCCAGCGCGAGCGCGAGCTCGTCGAGTCCAACGACCGTCTCACCGTGATGGCCTCGATCGACGCGCTGTCGGGCCTTGCCAACCGCCGCGGCTTCCAGAGCCGGCTCGACTTCGAGTGGATGCGGGCGCAGCAGTATGAATGCGAGCTGTCGCTGATGATGATCGATGTCGATCACTTCAAGCTCTACAACGACACCTACGGCCATCCCGAAGGCGATGCCTGCCTGACGCGGATCGGCGAGGTGCTGTCCGGCATCGCCGCCGACACGATGGGCTTTGCCGGCCGTTATGGCGGCGAGGAATTCTGCCTGCTGCTGCCGAACACCGACGCCGCGCATGCGCTGGCGATCGGCGAGACCGTGCGCACCGCGGTGCTCGGCCTCGCCGTACCGCACGCGCCCTCGAGCCATTGCGTCGTCACCGTCAGTGTCGGCGTCGCAACGACCAAGCCGAACGAGACCCAGCGCCCCGGCGATCTGATCGAAGCCGCCGACGCCGCCCTCTACGCCGCCAAGCGCCGCGGCAGGAATGCCGTGATCGAGCACGGATTCCTGCAGACGCTGGATGAAGCCGGGATGGCGCTGGCGAGCTAGCTGCATCGCCTCGTGCAGGTGGAGCAGGATCGAGAGCTCATCCCTCGCGCCAACAGAGAAAATGATTGCTGGCGCTCTCATCGACACGCCGCGGGATCGTACCCAATTTGTAGTCCGGATGCCGCCGTGACCCGTCTCGGAGCCCGGTGCGCCACTGCTATTAGGTCAATGGTGCTGCCCGATAGCCCCCTCGTTCCGAAGTTGCCGGGCATCCCTCTACTCACCATCGTGCGGCCATGCTTTGGTCAAAACTGCGTTGAGTGTTTGGCGGGAACATCGACGTCATGACAATGCGATTCGCCGCTTTTGGTGACACTGGATCAGGGGACAGGTCGCCACCGCATTCCTGAGATGCCCACTGCAAAGGCTTGCGATGGAAATGGCAAGGTTCGACAAAGCCAGGATGCTCGCTTTTGGCGACGCTCGGGCCATTGCGACCTACGCGGTCGAAATCCTGATAGTCGCCGCGATTTATGGCGGCCTTGCCGAAGCCGCGCGGCTGCTTCCGGCGATCAATCCAACCGCGACACTGCTATGGCCACCGACCGGGCTTGCGCTCGCGCTGGTCCTGCTGCGCGGCTACCGGATCTGGCCGGCGATCCTGGTGGGGGCCATCTCTCCCTATTTTATGGCCGACCGATCGCTCCTGGAATTCGGCACCGCCGGGATCGGCAGCCTGCTTGCTGCATGTGCCGGGACATGGCTGATCGACCGTTGGTCGAGCGGTCGCCAGACGTTTGCCACGCCTGTCGGTGTCGCGAAGTTTGCAATCATTTCCTGTGCGCCGACCACGATCATTAGTTCAACCATCGCCTCGGCCGGCTTCGCGCTCGCCAATGAATTGAGCCTTTCCGATTCCGTCGTCACCGGGGTGACCTGGTGGCTTGCAGACACTGCCGGGACCCTGGTGGTTGCTCCGCTCATCGTGCTCTGGGCGACGATGCCCTTACGCATTCCTTCCAAATGGAAGCTGTTGGAATCGATCACTGTCCCAGCTCTCGCCGGCATCGTCGGGATCGTTGCTTATAGCCCGCTCATCGGTAGCGACCTCATCAGCACTGACCTCGACGTGTTGCTGCCGCATCGGAGCCTGCTGGGCTTTCTGGTTCTACTGCCCTTGATCTGGGCCGGCCTGCGCGGCGATCGATGCACCGTGTCGACGGCTGCGTTCGTTTTTGTCGGAACGGCCGTGTGGGGGTTTTCGGTAGGGAATGATCCATTTCCGAAAATGGATCCGAATGGCGCATTGTTATCCTTGCTCGTGCTCTCGATCAGCGTATCAGCACCTCCTCTTGCGCTGGCAGCGGCCATTGCGACGCACCAGACCGCGGAAGCCGATCTACGTTCTGTGCAGGACCAACTGAACGGTCAACTTGAACGGAAAGCCCTGGCGCTCGACAACATCAGGCGGCATTTCCAAACCCTTATCGAAGGCGTCGTCGATTATGCGATCTTTGCGCTCGATCGAGAGGGACACGTTACGAGTTGGAATAGCACCGCTCAAAAGATCATCGGCTACAGCTCGGAAGAAATCATCGGCAAGCATTTTGGAATTTTCTATCGGCCGGATGAACGCCGCGCGGGTTCGCCGGCACACGCGCTGGAGACGGCAATCGAAAGAGGCAAGTACGACGTGGAGGGTTGGCGCATCAGAAAGAATGGTACGCCGTTCTTCATCACCGGCTCAGTCTCGTCGAGCCATGACGACGCAGGAAACCTGATCGGCTTCATCAGTATTCTGCGCGACGCAACCGAACGGCGCGACGCGGAGGAGAAGCTGGTCCAGGCCCGCGAACAGCTCGCGATGTCTCAGAAAATGGAGGCGATCGGCAAACTGACCGGCGGGATTGCGCACGACTTCAACAATCTATTGATGATCATCGGAGGCAGCGCCCAGATCTTCACGCGCCTGCTTGATCCAAAACTGCCCAAAGCAATCGAAGCCATCCAGACCGCGGCCAAACGCGGCGAGAGCCTCACGCGCCAATTGTTGACCTTCTCTCGTCATCAGCATCTCAGCCCGACGGTCGTTGATCTGAATGCGTCGATCAAGAACATGCGGACCATGATCGAAAGCTCGCTGCGCGGGAACATCGTGTACAACGAGAACGTCGGTGAGGGCGTCGCGTCGGTCAAGGTGGACCTCGCCGAGCTGGAGCTTGCGATCGTCAACATCGCCGTCAATGCGCGCGATGCAATGCCAAGCGGCGGCACGTTCACCCTGTCCGTTCATGCGGTGACCGCGAACCAGGAGACCGGCGGGGATCGCCGCGCAAAGGCTTTCTTTGCGATAGCGCTTGGCGATACCGGCACCGGTATTCCGCCAAATCTTCTGTCCAAGATGTTCGATCCGTTCTTCACGACCAAGGAGGTCGGCAAGGGCACCGGGCTCGGTCTGTCCCAGGTCTATGGTTTCGCCCACCAGGCGGGTGGAACGGTGACGGCAGACAGCAAGGTTGGTCAGGGAACAACAATTACAATCTATTTGCCGTCCTGTGCAGACGAGCAAACCGCCAGCAAGGACCTCGCCGCCGCCAGAGCAAGACCGAGGCAGCCGCAGCGGCAGACGGTTCTCGTTGTCGACGACAGCCCCGAAGTAGCGGATGTGACATCCTCGCTGTTCGAGCATCTGGGCTATGAAACGATCTATCGAGATTCGGCCGAAGCGGCGTTGAAACTGCTCGATGCCGGCACCAGGATCGATCTCGTCTTCAGCGATATCGTCATGCCGGGAACCATCGATGGCGTCGGGCTCGCGAGAGAAGTGCGGTCGCGCTACCCGGGTTTGCCGATCGCCCTTACAACCGGTTACAGCGACGCTGCAAATGCGGCACCGCCAAGTCTGAAGATACTCCGCAAGCCGTTCGACACCGAGGCACTCAGAGATTTCATCCAGGATCTTGCGCCCCCGAGATCAACGCGAGCGTCCGTCGTGCCTTTGGCATCAAACACGACCGACGCGCGCAGACATTGACCGGTCGCGCCGTCGCGGGCGAGAGGCAAAACTCGGGCAAATCATGTCGCGGGAATGCGGAATTGCGCCTCCTATGACGCTGTCATCGCCCGGCTCGACCGGGCGATCCAGTACGCCGCGGCCCCTCGGTTCAAGCATGGACGTCTCTGGAATACTGGGTCACCCGGTCCCGTCTGCGCCAAGGCTTCGACGCGGCTTGCGGTCTTGGGCACGCCGGAGCTTTAGCGGGGGCGGCAAGCCGGGTGACGACACCAAACGGGTTCCTGACGGGGTGCCACCTCGCGGCGGCGCCCCGGCATGACCATTTGGCAGGCCCCAAGCCGTTGACCGAACAGGCGCTTTTGTGGCCTAGTCCGCCGTCCCCGGATGGGACCCGAAAATCACCGAAAACCCTGCGATTTCATGACCGCCGAACGCTACAACGCCCGTGAATCCGAGCCCCGCTGGCAAGCCACCTGGGACCAAAAGGCGATCTTCGCCTCCAAGAACGATGATCCGCGGCCGAAATACTACGTGCTCGAGATGTTCCCCTATCCGTCGGGGCGCATCCATATCGGCCATGTCCGCAACTACACGCTCGGCGACGTGCTGGCCCGCTTCATGCGCGCCCGCGGCTACAACGTGCTGCATCCGATGGGCTGGGACGCGTTCGGCCTGCCGGCGGAGAACGCCGCGATCGAGCGCAAGGTGGCGCCCAAGGCCTGGACCTACGACAACATCGCCGCGATGAAGAAGCAGCTGCGGTCGATCGGGCTGTCGCTCGACTGGAGCCGGGAGTTCGCGACCTGCGACCCCAACTACTACAAGCATCAGCAGAAGATGTTCCTGGACATGCTGGGCGCCGGCCTCGCCGAGCGCGAGAAGCGCAAGCTGAACTGGGACCCGGTCGACATGACCGTGCTCGCCAACGAGCAGGTGATCGACGGCCGCGGCTGGCGTTCGGGCGCTGTCGTCGAACAGCGCGAGATGAGCCAGTGGGTCTTCAAGATCACGAAGTACGCGCAGGAACTCTTGGAGGCGCTGGACGGTCTGGACCGCTGGCCCGACAAGGTGCGGCTGATGCAGCGCAACTGGATCGGCCGCTCCGAGGGCCTGTTGGTCCGCTTCGCGCTTGACGCGGCGACCACGCCGGCCGGCGAGAGCGAGCTGAAGATCTTCACCACCCGGCCGGACACGCTGTTCGGCGCCAAGTTCATGGCGATCTCGGCGGATCATCCGCTGGCGCAGGCGGCTGCTGCGAAGAATCCGAAGCTTGCGGAGTTCATTGCCGACATCAAGAAGATCGGCACCGCGCAGTCGATCATCGACACCGCCGAGAAGCAGGGTTTCGACACCGGCATCAAGGCGGTGCATCCGTTCGATCCGAATTGGAAGCTGCCGGTCTATGTCGCGAACTTCGTGCTGATGGAATACGGCACCGGCGCGATCTTCGGCTGCCCGGCGCACGACCAGCGCGACCTCGACTTCGTCAACAAATACAATCTCGGCAACACGCCGGTGGTCTGCCCCGAGGGCCAGGACCCGAAGACCTTTGTCATCACCGACACCGCCTATGACGGCGACGGCCGCATGATCAATTCGCGCTTCCTCGACGGCATGACCATCGAAGCGGCGAAGGAAGAGGTCGCCAAGCGGCTGGAAAGCGAGCTGCGCGACTTGCCAGGTGAAGGAAGGTTGGCGCCGGTCGGCGAGCGCCAGGTGAATTTCCGGCTGCGCGACTGGGGCATTTCACGCCAGCGCTATTGGGGCTGCCCGATCCCGGTGATCCATTGCCCGAAGTGCGACGTGGTGCCGGTGCCCGACGACCAGCTGCCGGTGACGCTGCCGGAGGATGTCTCCTTCGACAAGCCGGGCAACGCGCTCGACCATCATCCGACCTGGAAGCACGTCAACTGTCCGAGGTGCGGCGGCAAAGCCGTGCGCGAGACCGACACGATGGACACCTTCGTGGACTCGTCCTGGTATTTCGCGCGCTTCACCGATCCGTGGAACAAGGACGCGCCGACCACCCTAGAAGTGGTCGATCGCTTGATGCCGGTCGACTGGTATATCGGCGGTGTCGAGCATGCCATCCTGCATCTGCTCTATGCGCGCTTCTTCACGCGCGCCATGAAGGCGACCGGTCACATCAAGTTCGATGAGCCGTTCAAGGGGCAGTACACCCAGGGCATGGTGGTGCACGAGACATACAGGAAGGCCGACGGCACCTGGGTCACGCCGGCCGAGGTGAAGATCGAGGTTGATGGCAACGCTCGCCGCGCGGTGCTGCTTGAGACCGGCGAGGACGTCGCGATCGGCCCGATCGAGAAGATGTCAAAGTCGAAGAAGAACACCGTCGACCCCGACGACATCATCGCGAGCTACGGCGCCGACGTCGCGCGCTGGTTCATGCTGTCGGACTCCCCGCCCGACCGCGACGTGATCTGGAGCGACGAACGCGTGCAGGGCGCCGCCCGTTTCGTGCAGCGGCTGTGGCGGCTGGTGAACGAATCGGCCGAGATCGCCAAGACCGCTGATAACAAGATCGCGCCGGCGGCCCGGCCGGGCACGTTCGGACCCGAGGCGCAGGCGCTGCGCAAGGCGGCCCATGGCGCGCTCGACAAGGTGTCGTCCGGGATCGAGCGGCTGCATTTCAACGTCTGCCTCGCCCATATCCGCGAGTTCGCCAACGCGCTGGCCGAGGTGCTCGCCAAGGGTGACAAGCCGGCGCCCGATGTGGCCTGGGCCGTCAAGGAAGCCGCGACCATCCTGGTCCAGCTGGTCTCGCCGATGATGCCGCATCTGGCCGAAGAGTGCTGGGTGGTCCTGGGTCAGAGCGGGCTGGTTTCCGAGGCCGATTGGCCGCAAATCGAGCGCGATTTGCTGGTTGAAGACAGCGTGACCCTGGTCGTCCAGGTCAACGGTAAAAAACGAGGTGATGTTACCGTGCCACGCACCGCCCAAAATGCGGAGATAGAGGCTGCCGTTTTGGCGCTCGATGCGGTAAAAGCCGCCTTGGACGGCAAACCCGTCCGCAAGGTGATCGTGGTGCCCATGAGGATCGTCAATGTTGTCGGCTAGGATCAGGATCGCCGCCCGGTTTGTAGCCGTGGCCGCCTTGGCCGCGCTGACGGCCGGATGCTTCCAGCCGATGTATGCCGAGCGTACCCTCGACGGTTCGCCCGGCCTGCGCGAAAAGCTGTTGGGCGTCGAGGTTCCGCCGGTCGACAAGCCGAACGCCTCCCGCGAGGCCCGGGTCGGCGTCGAGGTCCGCAACGCCCTCGCCTTCAAGCTCTACGGCACCGCCACCGGCATGCCGCCGACGCACCGCCTGGTGCTGCGCTTCTTTACAAGCCGCTCCTCGCTGATGATCGACCCGACCACCGCGCTGCCGACCAGCGAGAACTACGGTATCGACGCCCAGTTCAACCTGGTCGAGATCGCCTCGAACAAGTCTGTGATGACCGGCACCACGTTCTCGCGCGTGTCCTATGACATGCCGGGCTCCTACCAGCGCTTCGCACGCCAGCGCGCCCTCCGCGATGCCGAGGACCGCGCCGCGCAGGAGATCGCCGACAATATCCAGACCCGGCTCGCCTCGTTCTTCTCCAGCGGGACCTGATCGCCGCATTGGTCGCACTTCGCGGAAAAGAGATCGAAAGCTTCCTCGCCCGGCCCGACGCCGGCCGCCCGATCATCCTGCTTTACGGCCCGGACCTTGGCCTGGTGCGCGAGCGCGCCGACGCGCTGATGGCCTCCGCGGTCGACGATCCCAACGATCCGTTCTCGCTGGTGCGGCTCGACGGCGACGAGCTCGCCGCCGAGCCATCGCGGCTGGTCGATGAAGCGATGACGGTGCCGCTGTTCGGCGGTCGCCGCGCCATCCGCGTCCGCGCCGGCTCGCGCAATTTTTCGAGCGGCGTCGAGACGCTGACCGAAACGCCGGCGCTCAGGGATTGCCGCATCGTGATCGAGGCCGGCGAGCTCAGGCCGGAATCGCCGCTGCGCAAGATCTGCGAGCGCGCCAAGAATGCGGTCGCGATCGGCTGCTATCCGGACACCGAGCGCGACCTGACCAAGCTGATCGAGGACGAGCTGCGCGTCTCCAATCTGCGGCTCGCGCAAGATGCGCGCGCGGTGCTGATGTCGCTGCTCGGCGGCGACCGCATGGCCTCGCGCAACGAGCTGCGCAAGCTTGCGCTGTTCGCGCACGGCAAGGGCGAGATCACGCTCGATGACGTGATGACCGTGGTCTCCGACGCCTCCGAGCTGAAGCTCGATCCGATCGTCGACGGCGCGTTCGCCGGCAACGCCGCGCTGGTCGAAACCGAGTTCACCAAGGCGATGGTCGCCGGCACCTATCCCGGCGTGATCATCTCGGCCGCGCAGCGCCAGGCGGCGTGGCTGCACAAATCGGCGCTGGCGATCGCGGACGGCACCCCGGCGTCAGCCGTGCTCGAAGGCGGATTTCCGCGGCTGCACTTCTCGCGCAAACCCGCGGTCGAGATCGCGCTGCGCAACTTCACGCCGCAGCGGCTGGTGAACATCATTGATCAGCTTGCGACCGCGGCGCTCGACATGCGCAAGCAGGCCGCGCTCGCCGCCGTGATCGCGCATCGCGCCCTGCTCTCGATCGCGGTGAATGCGAAGCGGCGGGGATGAGATCGTCATATCTTCGGGTCGTCATTGCGAGCGAAGCGAAGCAATCCATGGAGCCGCATATGCGGAGCGATGGATTGCTTCGTCGCTGACGCTCCTCGCAATGACGAGCTGAGATGTCGGAAAAACTAGCCGCCTTCCAGCCGCCGCACCACTTCGTCGAGCTGTTCGAGATTGCGGTAGTTGATCTGGACGGTGCCGCCGGGATCGCGGTGGCTCACGGTGACGGTCAGGCCGAGCGCATCGCTGACCCGCTTCTCCAGCGCCAGCGTATCGGCATCCTTGTCGACCTTGGCCGTGCTGCCAGAGCGCGCCTTCTGCGGCTTGCGCTCCGGCACGCCCTCCTCATGCGCCAGCGCCTCGGCCTGGCGGACGTTGAGGCCCTCGGCGACGATGCGCTTCGCGGCCGCGAGCGGATCCGGCACGCCGATCAGCGCGCGGGCGTGGCCGGCGGAGAGATCGCCCTTCGAGATCAGCGCCTGCACTTCGGCCGGAAGCTTGGTCAGCCGCATCATGTTGGCGACATGGCTGCGGCTCTTGCCGACGATTTTGGCGATGTCTTCCTGGCTGCGTTTGAACTCGTCGGCGAGCGAATGATAACCCAGCGCCTCTTCCATCGCGTTGAGATCTTCGCGCTGCACGTTCTCGATGATCATGATCTCGAGCGCGTCGGAATCAGAGACCTCGACCGGCACGATCGGCACTTCGTGCAGGCCGGCGAGCTGCGAGGCGCGCCAGCGGCGTTCGCCGGCGATGATCTCGTAGCGGTCCTGCGCGCCCTTGATCGCGCGCACCACGATCGGCTGAATCACGCCGCGCGCCTTGATCGAATCGGCGAGCTCGCCGAGCTCGGCATCGGCGAAGCTGCGCCGCGGATTGCGCGGGTTGGCCTTGAGGAATTCGATCGGCACCTTGCGCTGGTTGCGCGGCCGCTCGGCATGTGCGGCCGCCTCGCCGCCGACATCTCCGATCAGGCTTGCCAGCCCGCGCCCCAGTCGCGAACGCGCTTCATCGGCCATTGTTGCGAGCTCCCTTGGATTCACACGCAGTACTCCAGACTTGAATTTCAGAATCGTAGGATGGGTAGAGCGCAGCGAAACCCATCGCTACATGCGATGAAGGTGATGGGTATCGCTTCGCTCCACCCATCCTACGCATTGCCATCAATGCGCGCGCAGCTCGCGCTCGCGCTGGATCACTTCGGTGGCGAGCTTGAGATACGCATCGCTGCCGGCGCATTTGAGATCGTAGACCAGCACCGGCTTGCCGTAGGACGGCGCTTCCGAGATGCGCACGTTGCGCGGGATCATGGTGTCGTACACCTTGTCGCCCATGAACTGGCGCACGTCGGCAACAACCTGGTTGGAGAGGTTGTTGCGCGAGTCGAACATGGTCAGCACGATGCCGTGGATCGACAGCGTCGGATTGAGCGTCGAGCGCACCTGCTCCACCGTCTGCAGCAATTGCGACAGACCTTCGAGCGCGAAGAACTCGCACTGCAGCGGCACCAGGATCGCGTCCGATGCGGCCATCGCATTGACCGTGAGCAAGTTGAGCGAGGGCGGGCAGTCGATCAGCACGTAGGTGTAATCGGAGTCCGGCGAGACGTTGTTGTTCAATCCGGCGATCGCGTCACGCAGCCGGAAGGCGCGGCCGGGCGTGGTGCCGAGCTCGAGCTCGAGGCCGGAGAGGTCCATGGTGGAGGCGGCGATATGCAGCCGCGGCACGGCGGTCGCGACCACGGCATCGCGCAGCGGCGCTTCGCCGATCAGGACGTCGTAGGTCGAGCAGCTGCGGTTGCGGCGATCGATGCCGAGACCGGTCGAGGCATTGCCCTGCGGGTCGAGATCGACGATCAAGACGCGCTCGCCAATTGCAGCGAGTGCGGTACCAAGATTGATCGCTGTGGTGGTCTTGCCGACGCCGCCCTTCTGGTTGGCGAGCGACAGGATGCGCGGATGGCCCGGCGCTTGGAGCGCCTTATCCCCTTGATAAACCTCGTCCATCACAGTCATACCAAAATACCATTTGCTTTTGCGGAGTCCCCTAACGCCGCTCGATTGACCCGAGTTCGACGATCCAGCCCTGTCCGCCGGTCCGGCTGGAGTGTAACTTTGGCTCAATATTCCAATATTTAGTGGCCTCGGTCAATTCGGCCTCTACATCTTGACCCTTCAAAAATAGCGCCTTGGCGCCCTTTTTGACCCACGGCTCCGCAAAGCCGATCAGTTGATGTAACGGAGCCAGCGCTCGCGCGGTGACGCAATCAATTGGGCCCGCGATTCTATCCACAGTATCCCCGATATCAGCCAGATGCACCGTCCCCGGCGACGCCGTGACCCGAATCGCCTCACGCAAGAATGCGGCCTTCTTGGCGATTCGCTCAACCAGATGGATCTGCGTGCCCGGCGTCTCGGCCAAAGCGCAGGCGAGCACCACGCCGGGGAAGCCCCCGCCGCTGCCGAGATCGACCCAGGATTTTGCCGTCGCCGCGAGGCTCAAGAGCTGCAGCGAATCGGAGATATGGCGGGTCCAGAGACTCGGCAGCGTGGACGGCGCGACGAGATTGGTCTTGGCCTGCCATTCCAGGAGGAGGGCGACGTAGCGATCGAGCCGCGCTTCTGTTTCACGTGAAACAGGGGTGAGGGCGAGCGCCGCGGCCTTGTCCTTGGCGGAGACGGTGAGTTCGGCGGATTGCGGGGCTGGAGCCATTCTCTGGAAAGCCGGTCGAGCTCGTCATTGCGAGCGGAGCGAAGCAATCCATTGTCCACCCGCGGAAGCGATGGATTGCTTCGTCGCTTCCGCTCCTCGCAATGACGAGGCGACCTCCCGTTTCACGTGAAACGTCAGGCCGTCGCCTTGGCCGATTTCCGCCGCGCCTCGCGCCGCAGATAGGCAGCTAAAATACCAAGCGCGGCTGGCGTCATCCCATCGATCCGGCCCGCCTGCCCGACCGTCCGCGGCTGCGCCTTCTGCAACTTGGCGCGCACCTCGTTGGAGAGACCGGGCACGTCGGCATAGTCGACATCGGTCAACACCAGGCCCTCGTCGCGCCGGAAGGCATCAACGTCGGCGGTCTGGCGCTTCAGATAGACATCGTATTTCGCATCGATCTCGAGATGGACCGCAATCGCCGGGTCAATGGCCGACAGCTCCGGCCAGATGGCCTGGACCGCAGGCCATTCGATCTCCGGATAGGCCAGCAGCGCAAAGGCGGAGCGCCGATTGCCGTCGCGATTGAGGGCCAGCCCGTGCCTGGCGGCCTCATTCGGTGTGATCGCAAGCGACTTCGCCAAGGTCTTGGCCGCGTCCAGCGCTGCCATCTTGGTCCTATGACGCTCTGCGCGCGCCGTCCCGACGCATCCGAGCGCGATGCCCTTGTCGGTCAGCCGCTGGTCGGCATTGTCAGCCCGCAGCGTCAGCCGATACTCGGCGCGCGAGGTGAACATCCGATAGGGTTCGGTGATCCCCCGGGTCACGAGGTCGTCGATCATCACCCCGAGATAGCCATCGGCGCGGTCGAACACGATCGGATCGGCCCCACTGGCGGCCAGTGCGGCGTTGAGGCCGGCAATGATGCCCTGCCCCGCCGCCTCTTCGTATCCCGTAGTACCATTGATCTGGCCGGCCAGGAAAAGCCCGCGCAAGCGCTTGGTCTGAAGGGTCGGATCGAGCTCGCGCGGATCGACATGGTCGTACTCGATCGCATAGCCCGGCCGGACCATCTTCACCCGCTCCAGACCAGGGATGCTGGCAAGGATCGCGAGCTGGACCTCCTCGGGCAGCGAGGTCGAGATCCCATTGGGATAGACCGTGCTGTCGTCGAGCCCTTCCGGCTCCAGGAAGATCTGATGGCCGTCGCGATCGCCAAAACGGACGATCTTGTCCTCGATCGAGGGACAATAGCGCGGTCCGGAGCTCTTGATCTGGCCGGAATACATCGGCGAGCGGTGCACATTGGCCCGGATCACCTCATGGGTGGCCGGCGTGGTCCGGGTGATGCCGCACTGGATCTGCGTTGTCGTGATCCGGTCCGTCATGACCGAAAACGGCTCCGGCGGATCGTCGCCGGGCTGCATTTCGACTGCGGACCAGTCGATCGTGGTGCCGTCGAGACGTGGCGGCGTCCCGGTCTTGAGCCGGCCGAGCACAAAACCGGCCCGCTCGAACGACGCAGACAGGCCCATGGCCGGCGCCTCGCCGACCCGGCCGGCCGGCCAGTTCTTCTCGCCGAGATGGATCAGACCACGCAGGAAGGTTCCGGTCGTGATGACGACCGCGCCCGCGGAAAGCTGGCGGCCGTCGCCCAGGCGAATGCCGGTCACGCGGCCCTCGACGACGATCAGTTCATCCGCCTCACCTTCGATGACGGAGAGGTTCGCGGTCTCGGTGATCGCCGCCTGCATCGCGGCCGCATAGAGCTTGCGGTCGGCCTGGGCCCGGGGACCACGAACCGCCGGACCCTTCCGGCGATTGAGCATGCGAAACTGGATGCCGCCGGCATCGGCGACCCGGCCCATCAGACCATCGAGAGCGTCGACTTCGCGGACCAGATGGCCCTTGCCGAGACCGCCGATGGCGGGATTGCAGGACATCGCGCCGATGGTTGCGAAACGATGAGTCACCAGGGCCGTCTTGGCGCCCATCCGGGCAGCCGCGCTCGCAGCCTCGCAGCCGGCATGGCCGCCGCCGATGACGATGACGTCGAATGAGTCTGCCCTGGAAGTCATGGCGGGACTTCTATCGTGGAGTGATGAAAGCCGGAAGAACGAAGTTGAGATCGCCGGTCTGAGACCCGGACCATCTGAGCGAAATATGGATCGGTCTGGATCACTCGCAATGACAGGTGGAGCTGTTTCACGTGAAACAAGCGCTGTTACGCGAAGCCAAATGTTTCACGTGAAACGCGTGATGCTCGTTAACCAATCCGAAACCATGTTTCACGTGAAACAGGTCCGGCTCCGAGCTACTTCCCGACACAGAACTCGCGGAAGATCACGTCCAGGATGTCCTCGACGTCGACCCGGCCGAGCAGACGGCCGAGTGAAGTGGCCGCCCTACGAAGTTCCTCCGCCGCGAGCTCCTCGCCCTGCCCGACGACATCGATGCTGCGCTGGAGCGAGTCGACGGCCTCCTCGAGCAACCCGCGCTGGCGGGTCCGGCTGATCAAACCGCCTTCGCTGGTTCCAAAATAGTCGTGAGCGAAACCGACCAGCGCGGTGATCAGCTCAGAGAGGCCGTCACCGCGGGCCGCCGAGATCCTGAATTCAGGGGCGCTACCGCCCTCGCCCGACTGAGCCCTGACCAGGTCGATCTTGTTCCGCACCAGCCAGGTCGGCGTCGTACCGCCATGCCCCGGCTTCGCGGCACCGCTGTCGGCCAGCCACAGCACGAGATCGGCTTCCGCGGCACGGGCTCGGGCGCGGCGAACACCCTCCTGCTCCACCGGGTCGTTGGTCTCGCGGATCCCGGCGGTGTCGATGACTGTGACCGGATAGCCATCGAGATCGAGCTGCACCTCGATCACGTCGCGGGTCGTGCCGGCATGCGGCGAGACAATCGCGACCTCGCGCTTGGCGAGCTGATTGATCAGGGTCGATTTACCGACATTCGGCGGACCCGCGATCGCAACCACCAGGCCGTCACGCAGCCGCTCACTTTGGCCCTGCCCCGCAAGCGCATTCTTGATCTCATCATGCAGCGCCCGGACCTTCTCGAGCGCCGGCGCGATCAGCTCCGCCGGGACATCGCCTTCGTCGGAGAAGTCAATGCCGGCCTCGATCAGCGCCGATGCCGCGATGATCCGCTCGCGCCAGTCGCGGGCGCGATCGCCAAGCAGCCCCTTCAACTGCCGCAGCGCCTGGCGCCGTTGGCGATCAGTGTCGGCGTGAATCAGGTCATCGAGACCTTCGGCCTCGGTCAGGTCGAGCTTGCCGTTCTCGAACGCCCGCCGGGTGAACTCGCCGGGCTCGGCCGGCCGGACGTTGTCGAATTCCGCGATGGCATCGAACAGCGCCGACAGCACCGCGCGTCCACCATGGACATGAAATTCGGCAACGTCCTCGCCGGTCGCGCTCGCCGGGCCTGGGAACCAGAGCACGACCGCGTCATCGATCGGTTGATGGTTTGAATTGTGGAGCAGCGCGCGGGTCGCCATTCGCGGAACCGGCACCTTGCCCGCCAGTCCTTCAATGACCGACGCGGCCATTGGGCCAGACAGCCTCACAATGGCGATCGCGCTCGGCGGCCGTCCGGAGGATAAAGCGAAGATGGTTTGGTCGCGCGGATGCATTGTCTATTTCTTCCCAAGCCAATCGGCAAAGGCAATGCCGCTTCCGTTTCGCACGCAATATCGTGGGTATGCTGCAGTGCAGCATGGTCGAGTTTCGTTGCAGCAGCCAAGCAGCAATTTTGCTGCGGTTCTGCCGGCTAGCGTCAGAAACATAAAGCATAAATATAAATTATATCAGTCAGTTACATGAATATTCGGCGCACTGGCCGAGCTCGATTCATGCTGCACTTTGCTGCAGCAAATCCGCAGCATGAAAAAAGGCGCCCCGCTTGTGCGGAGCGCCCTTTCCTTTTCGGCCGTATTCTCAGGTGTTCATGGAATCGAAGAATTCCGAATTGCTCTTCGTGTTCCGGAGCTTGTCGAGCAGGAAGTCGATCGCGTCCATGGTGCCCATCGGATTGAGGATCCGGCGCAGGACGTACATCTTCTTGAGCACCTGCGGATCGGTGATGAGCTCCTCCTTGCGGGTGCCGGAGCGCGCGATGTCGATCGCCGGGAAGGTCCGCTTGTCCGAAACCTTGCGGTCGAGGATCAGTTCGGAGTTACCGGTTCCCTTGAACTCTTCGAAAATGACTTCGTCCATGCGGCTGCCGGTATCGACCAGCGCGGTCGCGATGATGGTCAGCGAACCGCCCTCCTCGATGTTGCGCGCCGCACCGAAGAAGCGCTTCGGACGCTGCAACGCATTGGCGTCGACGCCGCCGGTCAGCACCTTGCCGGATGACGGCACGACGGTGTTGTAGGCGCGGCCGAGGCGGGTGATCGAGTCGAGCAGGATCACGACGTCGCGGCCGTGCTCGACCAGGCGCTTGGCCTTCTCGATCACCATCTCGGCGACCTGGACGTGGCGCACGGCCGGCTCGTCGAAGGTCGACGACACCACCTCGCCCTTCACCGAACGCTGCATGTCGGTGACTTCTTCCGGACGTTCGTCGATCAGAAGCACGATCAGATAGCAGTCGGGATGATTGGCGGTGATCGAGTGCGCGATGTTCTGCATCAGCACCGTCTTGCCGGTGCGCGGCGGCGCCACGATCAGCGCGCGCTGGCCCTTGCCGATCGGCGCGACGATGTCGATCACGCGGGCGGAAAGGTCCTTCTTGGTGGAATCCTCAAGCTCCATGCGGAAACGCTGATTGGGAAACAGCGGCGTGAGGTTGTCGAAATTGACCTTGTGCTTCGACTTTTCCGGGTCTTCGAAATTGAGCGTGTTGACCTTCAGCAGCGCGAAATAGCGTTCGCCTTCCTTCGGGCTGCGAATATGGCCTTCGATCGTGTCGCCGGTGCGCAGGCCGAAACGGCGGATCTGCGACGGCGAAACGTAGATGTCGTCGGGGCCGGGCAAATAGTTCGCGTCGGGCGAACGTAGGAAGCCGAAGCCGTCTGACAGCACCTCGACGACGCCTTCACCGATAATGTCGGTCTCGGCGATCGCGAGCTGCTTGAGAATTGCGAACATCAGCTCCTGCTTGCGCATGGTGCTGGCATTCTCGACCCCGTTCTCTTCCGCGAACGAGACGAGCTCGGCTGGCGTTTTAGATTTGAGGTCCTGGAGTTTGATTTCCCGCATTGGGGTAGTCCTGTGAGGAAGTAAGTAGGGAAGGGGTGCGAGGTGGCTTGGAAAAAGCGGACGCCAAAGGAAGGTCCGCAGGTCTCAGCCAGGAAAGTGCCGTTTGGGCTTTCAAACCTGATGCGGCGCCGGCCCGAAAAGAACCGAAACGCGACCACATCCGCCTGCGTGGGGTGGGATAAAACCTATATAGAAAATCGATCCGTCCTTCGCAAGAAGGACTGAAGCATGCGTCTTAGGCATCGCAATGTCTAGAACGGCTTCACCACCACCATGATCACGATCAGGATCATCAGGAGCGTCGGCACCTCATTGATAATGCGGTAGAATTTCTGGGTTCTCCGATTCCGGTCGGCGGCAAAATCTTTCACGCAACGGGACAAAAAGCCGTGGATACCCGACATGATGAGCACCAACGTAAATTTGACGTGAAACCAGCCCGATAGGTACCAGTGTCCGGCCCAGGCCAGATAAAGCCCGGCAAGCCAGGTCACGATCATCGCGGGATTGATGATCGCCTTCAAAAGCCGCCGTTCCATGACCTTGAAGGTCTCGGACTGCTTCGAGCCGGCCTCGGCCTCGCAATGATAGACGAACAGCCGCGGCAGATAGAGCATGCCCGCCATCCAGGAGATGACCGCAACGATGTGCAGGGCCTTGATCCAGTCATACAACATCGCGGCGATGCCTTTCAGGGAACAGCTCGGTGGGGAACAGCTCGGCAGAAACAACTCAGGTGGGCTCAGCCTTGCGTGCAAAGCTTCGCAAGCGAGGGACGGATACATATCCGCACACACGGCTCTCCTAAACCTAATTAATTTTAGAATCTAAGGTTTGAGTCTTAATGGCAGTGAATTTGACTCATGCAATGCGATCCAGCCGTTCTTGCGGGCTTGTTCACATCCCTCAACATTCCGGCAGGCGGCAGCGGATATCCGGAATCCGCCGCTCCGCTCAATTGGTTGCGCGGTTCTATGGCCAGCTTATGAAGAGACAAATCCACACCGGTTCACTATCATCGCTGCCATGACGTCGACTTATCCTTTTGCGGGGTGCTGTGAAGAAAGGGATGAGATATTCACGGGCCCGGCGGCGGACCCGGATTCTCCTCCCCGACCTCCACAGGGATTCACAGGATAGACAGGGGCTCTGGTGCCGACGACTTCCAATTATTTCCACCTGCATCTGGTGTCGGACTCGACCGGCGAGACGCTGATCACCGTGGCGCGCGCGGTCGCCGCGCAATACGCCAACGTGACCGCGGTCGAGCACGTCTATCCCTTGGTGCGCAGCCAGAAACAGCTCGATCGCGTGCTCGACGAGATCGAGGAATCGCCAGGCATTGTGCTGTTCACGCTGCTGGAGAAGGATCTGGTCGGCCGGCTCGAAGCCAAGTGCAAGGAAATCAACGTTCCGAGCCTCTCGATCATCGGGCCGGTGATGCAATTGTTCGAGGCGTATCTGGGTGCCGCGACGACCGGCCGTGTCGGCGCGCAGCATGTGCTGAACGCGGAATATTTCAGCCGGATCGACGCGCTGAATTACACGATGATCCATGACGACGGTCAGCATGTCGAAGGCCTCGAGGAAGCCGACGTCGTGCTGGTCGGGGTGTCGCGCACGTCAAAGACACCGACCTCGATCTATCTCGCCAACCGCGGCATCCGCACGGCAAACGTGCCGCTGGTGCCGGGCATTCCGCTGCCGCACCAGCTCGAGACCCTGAAGAAGCCGCTGGTTGTCAGTCTGCATGCGACGCCCGAGCGCTTGATCCAGGTCCGGCAGAACCGCCTGCTCACGATGGGCGACCGCGACAACGATACCTACATCGACAAGCAGGCCGTGGCAGACGAGGTTGCCTTTGCGCGGCGGCTGAGCGCGAAGTTCAACTGGGCCTTGCTCGACGTGACGCGTCGCTCGATCGAGGAGACGGCCGCCGCGATCTTGAAGCTCTATAATGACCGCCAGCGCGCCCGGCCGTCGGAATGATTGTCTCGTCATGAGCATCTGGCGCGGCCCCCAAAAGCTGATCCTTGCGTCGCAAAGCCGTGCGCGAAGTATGTTGCTCGAAAACGCCGGTCTCGATTTCGAGGCGTTGCCGGCCGATATCGACGAACGCGCGATGCAAAAGAATTCCGGCCTTTCGGCGCCGGAAGAGATCGCATCGCTCCTGGCGCGCGAGAAGGCGCTGTTCATCTCGAGGCAAAGGCCGGGACAATATGTCGTCGGTGCCGACCAGACGCTGGCGCTGGGCGAGCAGATGTTCAGCAAGCCTGCCGGCCGTGCGCAGGCTGCCGAACAGCTCGGCCTGCTCGCCGGACAGACCCACGCGCTGTACTCGGCGGTTTCGGTCGCATGCGATGGCAAGGCCCTGTTTGACGATGTGAGCGTCGCCCGGATGACGATGCGGCGGCTCGCTGCCGGCGAGATCGAGGCCTATCTCGACCAGGCCGGGAAGGCGGTGACGACCAGCGTCGGCGCCTACCAGCTCGAAGGTCTCGGCGTGCATCTATTCGAGCGGATCGAAGGCGACCATTTCACCATTCTCGGCCTGCCGCTATTGTCGCTGCTCGCATTCCTGCGCCGCGAGAAGCTGCTCGCGGTGTGAAGGTGCCGAGGCGCGGCGACGGAGAGATGCTGAACCGATGTTGATCAAATGCTGATTCTGGGACTGACCGGCTCGATCGGGATGGGGAAATCCACCACAGCCAAACTGTTCATGGAGGCCGGCGTGCCGGTGTATGACGCCGATGCGGCCGTGCATCAGCTCTACGAAGGCGAAGCCGCGCCGGCGATCGAGGCCGCCTTTCCCGGCACCACCGTCGGCGGCAAGGTCGACCGCGCAAAACTTTCAGCACGCGTGGTGCAAGACCCGGTGGCGATCAAACAGCTCGAGCAGATCGTGCATCCGATGCTCGGCGCATCGCGCCAGAAATTCTTCGCCGACGCGGAGGCCGCCGGCGCGCCCATCGTCGTGCTCGACATACCGCTGCTGTTCGAGACCGGCGGCGAGAAGCGCGTCGATGCGGTCGTCGTCGTCACCACCTCACCGGAACTGCAGCGCGAGCGGGTGCTGGCGCGCGGCACCATGGATGCCGCCAAGCTAGACGCCATCATCGCCAAGCAGATGCCGGATGCCGAGAAGCGCAAGCGCGCCGATTTCATAGTGGATACCTCGCACGGGCTTGATCCGGTGCGGGCGCGCATTCGCGACATTCTGGCCGAGGTTGCTAAGATGCCGCAGCGGCGGGCCTGATTCGCCCGCGTTCCGGATCATCTCACGTCATGCGCGAAATCGTTCTCGATACCGAAACCACTGGCCTCGATCCGCTGCGCGGCGACCGGCTGGTCGAGATCGGCTGCGTCGAGATCTTCAACCGCATGCCGACCGGACAGACCTATCACGTCTACATCAATCCCGAACGCGACATGCCGGCGGAAGCGTTCGCGGTGCATGGCCTGTCGACCGAGTTCCTGGCTTCCAAGCCGCTGTTCACTGAAGTGGTCGAAGAGTTCCTGGCCTTCATCGGCGATACGCCGCTGGTGATCCACAACGCGTCCTTCGACATCAGCTTCATCAACGCCGAGCTCGACCGCATCAAGCGGAAGGCGATCCCCAAGGATCGCCTGGTCGATACGCTGCTGCTGGCGCGGCGCAAGCATCCCGGCGTGTCGAACCGGCTCGACGACCTCTGCTCGCGCTATCAGATCGACAATTCCCGCCGCACCAAGCACGGCGCCTTGCTCGACGCCGAGCTGCTGGCCGAGGTCTATATCGACCTGATCGGGGCACGGCAGTCGCAGCTCATCCTGGCGTCGGAAACATCGGATGCGCGGGCGGGCGGCTATGGCGATTCGCCGCGGCGGCAGCGCGAGACCCCGCTTGTGGCGCGGGTCAGCGAGGAGGACCGGGAAGCCCACCGGGCGTTCGTTGCCACGCTCGGCGACAAGCCGATCTGGAACGATTATTTGCCGCCGCCAGCGCCTGCCGCAGCCCCGGCGGCCTGAGCCCTCCATAACCGTCATCCTGAGGCGCGAGCGGAGCGAGCCTCGAAGGATGCACGGCCACCGGCGGGGCAGTCGATCCTTCGAGACGCCCGCAAGCGCGGGCTCCTCAGGATGACGGATTGCACTTCCCCGAGTGTTATTTCTCGATCCTAGGGATCAGCTCGGCTTGGCGCCGGATGCGGCCTGGGCGGCGGCCTGGCGTTCCATGTTCTGACGGTAGAGACCGACGAAGTCGACGGGGTCGAGCAGCAAGGGCGGGAAGCCGCCGTCGCGCACCGAGGTCGCGACGATCTCGCGGGCGAACGGGAACAGCAGGCGCGGGCATTCGATCATGACCAGCGGGTGCAGGTTCTCCTTCGGCACGTTCACGATCCGGAAGACGCCGGCATAAGCGAGATCGAAGCTGAACATCACCTTGCCGCCGGTCTCGGCCTTGCCCTCGATCGAGAGGACCACCTCGTACTCGTTCTCGGACAAGTTGTTGGCGCCGACATTGATCTGGATGTTGATCGCCGGCTGCTGTTGCTGCTGGCCGAGCGAGGCCGGCGCGTTCGGGTTCTCGAACGACAGGTCCTTGGTGTACTGCGCCAGCACGTTGAGCTGGGGAGCGGGCTGTTCGACGGGGGCGCCGTTGCCATTGGTCATGAAATGTCTCCTGGAGCAGCGCTCGATGGACAGGATGTCCGACGGCACGCGTTAAGGTTTGGAAATGCCGATGCCGGGCGAGTGGCTATCATAGGCCCGGCTCGGTCCACAAGGACGACGAGCGCGCGCGCCGCCTCGCCTTGCTGCCAAATCTGCGGCGAAAGGCGCGCGAGCGCAACTCCGCCCAATCTCTTAACGGCTTCCTAAATTATTGAAGATGCGCGATTTCCTGAAAGGAACGGGTTTCCCCCCGGGGTTAAAACGCGCTACACTTGCCCGTGCCAAAAAGCGCCATTGGCCGGGCATAGTTTCGTGCCTACATGCTGCGGACTAAATCGGTGATGTAATCTCTGCCGTTCCCGACCGGGAACGCTTTGATGGCCGGCCCGTTGCCGGCAGAGACCAGAAAGCGAACCCGACGTGGATATCTACACCATCATCTTCCTGGCGCTGGCTGTGTTTATCTTCCTGCGCCTGCGCAGCGTTCTCGGACAGCGCACGGGAAGCGAGCGGCCGCCGTATGATCGTGCAGCACCCAACGTCCTGCAGCGCGGCCAGGATAACAACGTCGTGCCGATCCCGGGATCGGTGATTGATCAGCCGGCTCCGGCCGCGCCTGCCGAGCCGGTCGAGCCGACCGAACGCTGGAAGGGTATCGCCGAGCCCGGCACGCCGCTGGCGCAGGGTCTCGATGCGGTCGCCGCCCAGGATTCCTCGTTCGATCCGCGGCATTTCCTGTCGGGCGCCCGCTCCGCCTATGAAATGATCGTGCTGGCCTTCGCCAATGGCGATCGCCGCGCGCTGCGCGACCTGCTGTCCACTGAGGTCTATGAGAGCTTCGAGGCCGCGATCAAGGATCGCGAGAAGCACGAGCAGAAGACCGAGACGCGGTTCGTCTCGATCGACAAGGCCGAGATCGTCAGCGCGGAGACGCGCGATCGCTCGACCCAGCTGACCGTCCGTTTCGTGTCGCAGATGATCTCGGTCACCCGCGACAAGGCGGGGACCATCGTCGACGGCAGCCCGGACAAGGTCGCCGACATCACCGACATCTGGACATTCGCCCGCGACTCGACTTCCCGCGATCCGAATTGGAAGCTGGTTGGCACTGGAAGCGCTCACTAGACATCTCAGCTACGGGCGCCTCGCGATCGCGTGCTGCGCGCTCGCGGTTGTGTGCTCCACCGCGGCGATCGCCGCGCGCTACAGGTCGAGCCGGCACCCGCCGCCTCGGCACGAGCATACCCACCCAATCCCTTATCCCAATCTGGAATTGCCGCTGCAGGTCAGCGGCAGCCAGTATGAGCCGCTCGCCTGGGCCAATGTCGCCGGCTGGGGCGACGACGATCATCTCGCCGCCTACAGGGCTTTTCGCACCAGCTGCAAGCCGATCGCCGCCCAGCAGGGTGCGCCCGCGGAGTCGAAAGCGCTCGGCAGTTCGCTGCGCGATCCCTGCCGGATCGCCAAGGGGCTCGATCCCGGCGACGGCGCCAAGGGCAATGACAGGGCGAAGGAATTCTTCGAGCAGAATTTCGTGCCGCTGCGCATCTCGCGGCTCGGCGAGGATGCCGGCTTCGTCACCGGCTATTACGAACCGGTGCTCGACGGCTCGAAGACGCAGACCGACGTCTACAATGTTCCGGTCTACCGCCGGCCGTCCAACCTGTTCGTGCGCGGCAAGACGCAGGCGTCGGTCGGCCTGCCCAACAGCGGCCCGGTGTATCGCAAGATCGGCCGGCGCAAGCTCGTGCCCTATTACGACCGCGCCCAGATCGAGGACGGCGCGATCGCCGGCCGCGGCCTCGAGATCTGCTGGCTGAAGAGCCAGACCGATCTCTTGTTCGCGCAGATCCAGGGTTCGGCGCGGATCAAGCTCGACGACGGCACCACGCTGCGCATCAATTACGATGCGCATAATGGCTATCCGTATACGGCGGTCGGGCGCGTCCTGATCGACCGCGGCATCATCCCGAGGGATCAGATGTCGATGCAGAAGATCAGGGAATGGATGGAGCAGAACCCTGAGGGCGCCAACGAGGTGCGGCGGCAGAACCGCGCCTACGTGTTCTTCCGCGAGGTGCCGCTGTCGGACAAGGACGAAGCGGTCGGCGCGCAGGGCGTGCCGCTGACGCCGGGCCGCTCGATCGCGGTCGACAAGGCGCTGCATGTTTACGGCACGCCGTTCTTCATCGCCGGCCAGTTGCCGATCGAATCCGAGCAGTCGAAAACGCCGTTCCACCGGCTGATGATCGCGCAGGACACGGGATCGGCGATCGTCGGCCCGGCACGCGCCGATCTCTATTTCGGCGCCGGCGCCGACGCCGGAAAGGTCTCGGGCCGGCTGCGGCACAATATGCAGTTCGTGATGCTGGTCCCGAAGGGTCTCGATCCGGTGGCACGCGGCCACAAGCTGCCGATCCCTGACGAGCGGCCGTCCGCCAAGATCGCAAAGCTGTTTCCGCAGACCGATCCGGCAAAGGACAAGCCGGCGGCGAAGCCCGCTGATGTGCCGACGGCGACGGTCGCCAAGGCTGGCAGCAAGGACGTGGCCAAGAGCGCTACCAAGAGCGCGGCCGCGAAGGATGCGGCGCCCGCCGCTTCTCCGGCGACAACCCCTGTCGCGCAGGCCGCACCTGTGGCAGAACCGGTGCCGTTGCCGGTCGCCCGGCCCGACATTCCGCAGCAACCGGAGAAGCGGCGCTACAGGCGCTATCGCCATCACCGCGAGCAATGAAACGACCCGCGCCGATCCCTGATCTATCCGCTCCGTCGCGGCGCAAGCGCGCGCTGAGCGAAGAAGAGCGTGCGCTGTGGGAGAGCGTGGCGAAACAGGTCAAGCCGCTGCGCAAGAAACCGGCCGCTGCGAAAGCCCACGCCGTCGCGGCTGATCCGGCCACCCATCACGCCGCAGCCAAACCGATCCCGGTCAAGCCGGCGACATCGGTCAAGGCCGCGCCGGCTCCGCGTCCGCAGGTGCCGCCGCTGGCGCCGATCGGCCGCCGCGACCGTGCAAAGCTGTCGCGCGGCCGGCAGCAGATCGATGCGCGGCTCGATCTGCACGGCATGACCCAGATGCGCGCGCATCGCATGCTGTTCGCCTTCCTGCAGCGCGCGCATTCTGACGGGCTCACCTTCGTGCTCGTCATCACCGGCAAGGGCAAAGTCGGGGGCCTCGAGTCCGAACGCGGCGTGTTGCGCCGCCAGGTGCCGGAATGGCTCAGCCTGCCGGAATTCCGCTCGCTGGTGGTGGGCTTCGAGGAGGCGCATATCGGCCATGGCGGCGAGGGCGCGCTCTATGTGCGCGTCCGGCGCGCGCGCTGAGCATGATCTGGAAGATCAGAATGGACGCACGATCCCGACGCGCGGGATCAGTGTGACGATCCAGCCGAGAACCGTCGTCTTGCGGTCGTCCGCGGGGATCACAGGCACGTCCTTCGACGCCGGCAGCGTCTTCACTGCATGCAGCATCAGGAACATGCAGACCGCCCAGTTCGAGATCCAGCGCGAATAATCGAACACGGTGACGAACATCACGACATAGCCGGCGCTGATCATGACGAGCGCGGCTAGCACGATCCGTCGATGCAGCTCGTTCGCCAGCGCGCCGATCAGCCGCGCGAAATAGCGCCACAGCGGCGTATGCAGCCAGATCAGCAGCGCGAACACCGGGACGCCGAGGATGTTCGAAGGCATCCGCGCCCAGGTGTCGGCGAACTCTTTCGACAGCGGCTGGTACCAGATGTAGCCGAACTGAAGCAGGTCGGTGCGGGACGGATCGGCCATCCGGCTTTGCAGGTGACGGATGAATTCGTCATAGGGCACGTCGACCGTGCCTTCGAACTGCGCGACCAGGAACAGGATGCCGACTGCGGCGAGCGCCGCAAGTCCCACCGCGATGTTTCGCGGCGTCGCGCTCTGCATCAGATAGAAGCGCTGCACGACGATTGCCGCGATGGTCGGCACATACATCAGGACGAAGATGTGGTGGACCAGGATCAGCGCGATCGAGAACGTTGCTGCAATCAGAACGTACAAGACCGAGCGCGCCGGGATCAGCAGCAGAAGGAGTGCCAGCGCACAGCCATAGATGTCGAAATGGCCGAGCGTGTGCATGAAGTTCTTCAGGAAGAACGGCGATCCCGCGATGAAGACGAACAGCGGCCAATGCGCATCGTCGAAGCCGAATGTGCGGCGGAACAGTTTGACGAACAGCCCGAGCGTCAGCAGCCAGATCGCGCCGGCCAGCGCGAACACCAGCCAGACCGGCACCCTGTCGGTGAACAGCGACACGATCGCGCCGACCAGCGCGCGCTTGGTGAAGCCGTAGTGATAGTCGACCAGCAAATGGATGTAGGGGACGAACGGCGGCAGCGCGATCTTGTGCAGGAACACCCCGACCAGCACGGCCGCGTTGACGGCCAGCATCAAGCGCCAGGGGTTTTGCCACATTCGCAGATTCATCGATCGCCCACTCTCGTCGTCCCGGGCAAGCGAAGCGCGACCCGGGACCCATAACCACCGAACGCAGTTCTAGAGGGAATGTCGGCCCGAGTCTTGTCACTGCAGGCAGCGGTGGTTATGGGTCCCGGCCTTCGCCGGGACGACGGCGGAGAGCGACGCGGTTACAAAATAAACCGGCTGAGATCGGCGTTCTTGGCGAGGTCGCCGACATGCCTGGTCACGTAGTCGGCGTCGACCTGGATGGTTTCGCCGTGGCGATCCGGCGCGGTGAAGGAGATTTCGTCCAGCACCCGCTCCATCACGGTCTGCAGCCGCCGCGCGCCGATATTCTCGACCGTGGAGTTCACGGCGACCGCGACGTCAGCCAGCGCGTCGATCGCGCCGTCGGTGATGTCGAGCGTGACGCCCTCGGTCTTCAGCAGCGCGACATATTGCTTGATCAGCGACGCCTCCGGCTCGGTCAGGATCCGGCGCATGTCGTCGCGGGTCAGTGCCTGCAACTCGACGCGGATCGGCAGGCGGCCCTGCAACTCCGGCAGCAGGTCCGATGGCTTGGCGATGTGGAAGGCGCCCGAAGCGATGAACAGGATGTGGTCGGTTTTGACCGCGCCGTGCTTGGTCGAGACCGTGGTGCCCTCGATCAGCGGCAGCAGATCGCGCTGCACGCCCTCGCGGGAGACGTCGCCGCCGGCGCGGTTCTCGCGCACACAGATCTTGTCGATCTCGTCGAGGAACACGATGCCGTTGTTCTCGACCGCGTTGATCGCCTCCTGTACCAGCTGGTCGGTGTCGAGCAGCTTGTCGGATTCCTCGTTGACGAGGATTTCGTGCGAGCCTTCCACGGTCAGGCGGCGGGTCTTGCTGCGTCCGCCCATCTTGCCGAAGATATCGCCGAGCGAGATCGCGCCCATCTGGGCGCCGGGCATGCCGGGGATTTCGAACATCGGCATGCCGCTGCCGGACGACTGCGTCTCGATCTCGATTTCCTTGTCGTTGAGCTCGCCGGCGCGCAGCTTCTTGCGGAACGATTCGCGCGTCGCCGGGCTCGATCCCGGGCCGACCAGCGCATCCAGCACGCGCTCTTCGGCGGCAAGCTGGGCGCGGGCCTGGACGTCCTTGCGCTTGCGCTCGCGGGTCTGCGCGATCGCGACTTCGACGAGGTCGCGGACAATCTGCTCGACGTCGCGGCCGACATAGCCGACCTCGGTGAACTTGGTGGCTTCGACCTTGAGGAACGGGGCGCCCGCGAGCTTGGCCAGCCGCCGCGCGATCTCGGTCTTGCCGACGCCGGTCGGCCCGATCATCAGGATGTTCTTGGGCAGAACCTCCTCGCGCAGGGAACCGGCCAGCTGCAGCCGCCGCCAGCGGTTGCGCAAGGCGATCGACACGGCGCGCTTGGCGTCGGTCTGGCCGACGATGAAGCGATCAAGTTCAGAAACGATTTCGCGGGGGGAGAAGTGAGTCATTGGCTTTAGCTAGGTTGAAATGGCGGTCTCGGCAAGCGGCAGTCTATAGAAGGGGCGGCCCGGCCTGCCACTGCCTGATCGCCTCGAACGGGTGGATCAGCATGATGATGTTCAGTGTCAGATTGTCGCGAATGTGGAGCAGCATTACGATTTCGAACACAACGCCGAGCGCAACCGTCGCGGCGATCGGCAGTTTGCGTGCCAGCAGGAAGCCGAACACCATCGCGAGCGTGTCCGACACCGAGTTGACGATGGTGTCGCCGTAATAGTCGAGCGAGATCGTGCCGGCGCGGTAGCGCTCGATGATCCAGTTGGAGTTTTCGACGAGCTCCCAGCTGCCCTCGATCAGCATCGCGACAATCAGCCGCCCCGGCCAGGTGAGCCGCGGCAGCACGAGGAACGTCAGGCCGTAGAACAGCAGGCCATGCACCACATGCGACAGCGTGTACCAGTCGGCGATGTGCTGCGAGTTCTCCGAGCTCTGCACCGTGCCGTGCCAGAGCTTGACATAGCCGCAGGCGCAGATCGGCAAACGGCCCATCGCATAGAGCAGTGCCGCCTGCAGTGCGAGCAGCGCGGCGGCGATCGCAAGCCATTGCCACGCTGAAACGCCGGCGTCGGGTTTTGGCGTGACCGTCATGCGTCGCGGACCATCAGCAGCGCCGGCCCGTCGGGCGTATCGACCATGCCGATCTTTTGAAAACCGGCCTTCTCGTAGGCGCGCACCGCCCGCGCATTGGCCGGATCGGGATCGGTGACGATGCGTGGCGCGCCTTGCGCCAGCCGTTCCTCGGCAAAGGCGCGGATCAGCGCCGAGCCGTGTCCACAGGCCACCATGTCCGGTTCGCCGATGAAGAGATCGATGCCGCGGGCGCCCACAGGCTGGGCGCCGAAGCCGGAATTCCATGCCGTCAGGTCGTAGCACTGGAGGTAGCCGAAATCGCCGCCATCGGCGGCGACGATGAACTGGTCCATGGCCGGCTCGTCGAGGTCGCCGCTGACCAGCGCATATTGCTCGGCCGGATCGCCCCACCACTCCCGGACATGCGCCGATGCCAGCCACTGCTTGATCAGCGGCAGGTCGGCTGTCGTCATCGGGCGGAAATGGTAGCGGCCGGCCATGCTCAGCCGCCGATCGTCTCGATCGTCACGTTCCGGTTGGTGTAGACGCAGATATCGGCGGCGATATCCAGGGCGCGACGGACGATGGTCTCGGCGTCCTTGTCGGTGTCGACCAGCGCGCGGGCCGCGGCGAGGGCGTAATTGCCGCCGGAACCGATCGCCATGACCCCGGATTCGGGCTCCAGCACGTCGCCGGTGCCGGTCAGAACCAGGGACACGTCCTTGTCGGCCACGATCATCATGGCCTCGAGCCGGCGCAGATAGCGGTCGGTGCGCCAGTCCTTGGCGAGCTCGACGGCCGCCCGGGTCAGCTGCCCCGGATATTGCTCCAGCTTGCTTTCGAGCCGCTCGAACAGGGTGAAGGCGTCGGCGGTGGCGCCGGCAAAGCCGCCGATGACGTCGCCCTTGCCGATCCGGCGAACCTTCTTGGCGTTGGCCTTGATCACGGTCTGGCCGATCGAGACCTGCCCGTCGCCGCCGATCACCACCTTGCCGCCCTTGCGGACGGTGCAGATCGTGGTGCCATGCCAGACCGGCAGCTCATTTTGGGATGCTTGCATAGGTTACCTCTCCTCCGGGCAGATTTAGGCGGTCGGGCAGGGGGTTACAATCGGGGCCGATTTGGCAAGGAATTTAGGTCACCATGGCCCGAAGTTGGGGCGTTTCGGGGTCATCCCGCAGTAGCGAAGGTGACATCAGCCTGTTAAAAGACCGGCGTTTTCGGCACGGGAAAGCTTAATTTTCATGCGCACGGCAACCATCAAGCGCAAGACCAAGGAGACCGACATCGAGGTGACGGTCAACCTCGACGGAGCAGGCGTATCCACGGTTTCGACCGGGATCGGCTTCTTCGACCATATGCTCGACCTCCTGGCCCGGCATTCGCGCATCGACATCACGGTGAAGGCGGATGGCGATCTCCATGTCGACTACCACCACACCACCGAAGACGTCGGGATCGCGCTCGGCCAGGCCGTCAAGCAGGCGCTCGGCAACATGGCCGGCATCACCCGCTATGCCTCGATCCACATGCCGATGGACGAGACGCTGTCGCGCGTCGTGATCGACATTTCCGGCCGCCCGGTGCTGGTGTTCAAGGTCGAGTTCCCGCGCGACAAGATCGGCGAGTTCGACACCGAGCTGGTGCGCGAATGGTTCAACGCCTTCGCGATGAACGCCGGCGTGACTCTCCACGTCGAGACCCTATATGGCGAGAACAGCCATCATATCTCCGAATCCTGTTTCAAGGGTTTGGCGAGGGCGCTCCGGACGGCGGTTGCGATCGATCCGCGTGCCCAGGGCGAAGTGCCCTCGACAAAGGGTCAGCTCGGCGGCTGATCCCGGGAGCTTGATCCGGAAAACGGTGGCACCGGCTTTCCGGAGATCATCCTCCAAATTGAAGTCCATCCTCGGCGGAGCGTTCGATGCCGGTCTATACAGTGCATGCCCCCGTGGCCAACGGCGCCGATCTCGCGGCGACCGACAAGTTCGTCTTCGTGCGCGACGGCTTCCATTTCTGGGCCGCGGTCGCGGGCGTGATCTGGCTGGCCTGGAACAGGCTCTGGCTGGCGCTGATCGGCTGGCTCGTCCTCACCTTCGCGATTGATTATGCGCTCACCAAGCTCGGGATCGGCCGCGGCGCGGTCCTCCTCGTCGACCTGGTGCTGATGGTGCTGATCGGGCTGGAGGCCGCAACCCTGCAGCGCTGGACGCTGTCGCGGCGCAAATGGCGCCAGCTCGACATCGTCGTGGCCGACGACGTGGAAGCCGCCGAGCGCCGCTTCTTCGAGCGCTGGACCGCGCGGTATCGCGGCGGCTTCAACGACCAGCGGTCGGTCGATCGCGGCGGACCGCCCCCGACCCGGGACGTTCCCGGTCAATCATTCTCAAAACCCCCGCCGATGCCGCAGGGCGGCATCATCGGATTGTTTCCAGAGCCAGGAGGATCGCGATGACCGTTGCAATCATCGATTACGGCTCCGGCAATCTGCATTCGGCGGCAAAGGCCTTTGAGCGCGCCGCGCGCAGCATGGAGGATCCGCAAGCCATCAAGGTGACGCGCGATCCCGACACGGTGTATCGCGCCGATCGGATCGTGCTGCCGGGTGTCGGCGCGTTCGCCGATTGCCGCCGCGGCGTCGATGCGGTCGACGGCATGCTGGAGGCGCTCACCGAGGCGGTGCGGGTCAAGGCGCGGCCGTTTTTCGGCATCTGCGTCGGCATGCAGCTGATGGCGACGCGCGGCAAGGAGCACGTGATCACCGAGGGCTTCAACTGGATCGGCGGCGACGTCGTGAAGATCGAGCCGCGCGACGAGAGCCTGAAGGTCCCGCACATGGGCTGGAATACGCTCGACATGGTGCGCGAGCACCCGGTGCTGGAGCGGCTGCCGCTCGGGCCGAAGGGGCGCCACGCCTACTTCGTGCACTCCTATCACCTCAACGCCGCCAACGAGGCGGACGTGCTGGCGCGCGCCGACTATGGCGGACCGGTGACCGCGATCGTCGGCAAGGACACCGCGATCGGCACTCAGTTTCACCCCGAGAAGAGCCAGCGCTTCGGCCTCGCTTTGATCTCCAATTTCTTGAAGTGGAAGCCGTGATTCTCTTTCCAGCGGTTGATCTGAAGAACGGCCAGTGCGTGCGCCTGGAGCAGGGCGACATGGCGCGCGCCACCGTGTTCAATCTCGATCCGGCGGCGCAGGCGAGGAGCTTCGCCGCGCAGGGCTTCGAATATCTTCATGTCGTCGATCTCGACGGCGCCTTCGCCGGCAAGCCGATGAATGCGCATGCGGTGGAGGCGATGCTGAAGGCCGTCACCATGCCGGTACAACTCGGCGGCGGCATCCGCGACCTCAAGACCATCGAGGCCTGGCTCGACAAGGGCATCACGCGCGTCATCATCGGCACCGCCGCGGTGCGCGATCCCGAGCTCGTGAAGGGCGCGGCGAAGCAATTCCCCGGCCGGGTGGCGGTGGGCCTCGATGCGCGCGACGGCAACGTCGCGGTCGAGGGCTGGGCCGAGACCTCGCATGTGACCGCGCTCGAGATCGCGCAGCGATTCGAGGATGCCGGGGTCGCCGCGATCATCTTCACCGACATCGCCCGCGACGGCCTGCTCAAGGGCCTCAACCTCGATGCGACCATTGCGCTGGCCGACCGCATCTCGATCCCGGTGATCGCCTCCGGCGGCTTTGCCTCGATCGACGACGTCAAGGCGCTGCTCGAGCCGCGCGCCAAGAAGCTCGCCGGCGCGATCGTCGGCCGTGCGCTTTATGACGGCCGGCTCGATCCCGCCGCCGCGCTCAAGCTGATCCGCAGCGCAGCTTAGGAGGCAGAGACATGTTCAAGGTTCGCGTGATCCCCTGCCTCGACGTCAAGGACGGGCGCGTGGTCAAGGGCGTCAACTTCGTCGATCTGCGCGACGCCGGCGATCCGGTCGAGGCCGCGATCGCCTATGACGCCGCCGGCGCCGACGAGCTCACCTTCCTCGACATCACCGCCACCCATGAAAACCGCGGCATCATGCTGGACGTGGTGCGGCGGACGGCGGAGGCCTGCTTTATGCCGTTGACCGTGGGCGGCGGCGTCCGCACCGTCGACGACATCAAGACCCTGCTGCGGTCCGGGGCCGACAAGGTCTCGATCAATTCGGCGGCGGTCAGCCGGCGCGAGTTCGTCAAGGAAGCCGCCGAGAAGTACGGCGAGCAATGCATCGTGGTCGCGATCGATGCCAAGCGGGTCAAGCGGGCCGGCGGCTCGGACCGCTGGGAGATCTTCACCCATGGTGGGCGGAATGCCACCGGGATCGACGCCATCGAATATGCCCAGGAGGTCGTCGCGCTCGGCGCCGGCGAGATCCTGCTGACCTCGATGGACCGGGACGGCACACGGCAGGGCTTTGACCTGCCGCTGACCCGGGCGATCGCGGACAGTGTCCCCGTACCGGTCATCGCGTCCGGCGGCGTCGGCAATCTCGATCATTTGGTCGATGGCGTCCGCGAGGGTCATGCCACCGGCGTGCTGGCCGCGTCGATCTTCCACTTCGGGGAATTCACCATCCGCCAGGCCAAGGATCACATGGTGCGCGCCGGCCTGCCGATGCGGCTCGATCCGTAACCTTGATCCCTTGCCTTAGCGCGTGATCTGGGACTCCTTGTCACAAAAATGCTAAGTCCCCACGTAGGGATGGCACCTTGCGGTGCCGGTGCGCATGCTTGAGTTGAGTTGATGTCGCGTTTCACGGTCCACGATTTGGCCGCCACCATCGACGCCCGCGCTGCTTCGGGCGGCGAGGCGTCCTACACCCGCAAGCTGCTCGACAAGGGCGCGGAGCACTGCGCCAAGAAATTGGGCGAGGAGGCGGTCGAGACCGTGATCGCCGCAGTCGAGAATGACCGCGATCATCTCATCGCGGAAAGTGCCGATCTGGTGTTTCACCTGCTGGTTCTGCTGAAATCACGCGGCGTGAAGCTGGAGGATGTCGAGGCCGCGCTGGAGAAGCGTACCTCGATGTCGGGACTGGAAGAGAAGGCGTCGCGCAAGCGCGAATAGAGCATGATCCGGAAAAGTGTGAAGCGGTTTTCCGAAGAGATCATGCTCAAACAGGGAGGCAAAGCGCGATGACGATTCAATTCAATCGCATTGCGCTTTGGCGCAAATGATCGAGCGCATTGAGAGGGGCGGCCTCATGGACATCCGGGCACCAGACCAGCAGTACAACCCCTACCGCGTCTTCACGCGCCAGCAATGGTCGCATCTGCGCGACGATACGCCGATGACGCTCGAGCCCGGCGAGTTCGACCGCCTGCGCTCGATGCACGATCGCCTCGACTTGCAGGAGGTCGAGGACATCTACCTGCCGCTGTCGCGGCTGCTCTCGATCTATGTCGACGCGACCCAGCGGCTGTATTATTCGCAGCGCCAGTTCCTCGCGATCCGCGATCGCAAGATGCCCTACATCGTCGGCGTCGCGGGCTCGGTCGCGGTCGGCAAGTCGACTACGGCTCGCGTGCTGCAGGCGCTCTTGGCGCGCTGGTCGCCGCGGCCGAAGGTCGACCTGATCACGACCGACGGTTTCCTGTTTCCCAATGCCGTGCTCGAGCGGCAGGGCATCATGCAGAAGAAGGGCTTTCCGGAGAGCTACGACCTGCCGACGCTGCTGTCGTTCCTCAGCGACATCAAGGCGGGACGGCGCCGGGTGCGCGCGCCGGTCTATTCGCATCTGACCTACGACATCGTGCCGAACAAATGGGTCGAGATCGACCAGCCGGACATCCTGATCGTCGAGGGCGTCAACGTGCTGCAGACCGGGCGGCTGCCGCGTGACGGCAAGGCGGTGCCGTTCGTTTCCGACTTCTTCGATTTCTCGGTCTATATCGACGCCGACGAAGCCGTGCTGCGGGAGTGGTACATCAAGCGCTTCCTGGCGCTGCGCGACACCGCGTTCACCGATCCAAGGTCCTACTTCCACCGCTACGCGCTGCTGTCGGACGAGGAAGCCACCGCAACCGCGATCGCGATCTGGGAACGCACCAACCTCGCCAATCTCGAGGACAACATCCTGCCGACCCGCCCGCGCGCGACGCTGATCCTGAAGAAGGGCGCCGATCATGTGGTGCAGTCGGTCGCGTTGCGGCGGCTGTAATTCTTAGCCACTCAAGCTTGCCACATCACTGCTGTCGTCCCCGCGAAAGCGGGGACCCATAACCACAGCCGTTTGCGATTCGCAGGCTGTGGCCGCAACCGATCGCCAAACTAGCTTCAGTGATTATGGGTCCCTGCTTTCGCAGGGACGACGGCGGAGATTTTGTCGCTTACGCCGCGATATGCCGCCCGGCGGCGAGGCCTGCGAGGGCTTCTTCCAGCTTCTCGCGGTCGAGCGGCTTGATCAGGAAGCCGTCCATGCCGGCTTCGAAGCAGGCGTAGCGATCCTCCACCAGCGTGTTGGCGGTCAGCGCCAGGATCGGCGTCCGGCGTCCGGACTGGGCGGCCAGCCCGCCGGATTCTTGGGCGCGGATCTGCTTGGTGGTCTCGATGCCGTTGAGGCGCGGCATCTGGATGTCCATCAGCACGATGTCATAGGGCGTGCCGGCCGACGTCGCCGAGAGCCAGGATTCCATCGCCTGCTCGCCATTGGTCGTGATGACCACGTTGTGGCCGAGCCGGGTGAGCAGCGAGCGCATCAAGAGCGCGTTGATCTCATTGTCTTCCGCGACCAGGATCGAGAGCCCCTTGTCCGGTGCCGCAGCCGCCGGCGCGGTAGCGGTGGGCTCGGCGATTGCCTCGCTCACAAGGCTTGGCGCGGCGATCTCGGGTGACGCGGTCAGGCGTGCGGCAAGTGACGACGCGCGGAGCGGCTTGACCAGATAGCCGGTGAACATCGCCGTCTCGGACGCCGCGAGGTCCTGCCGGGTCGACGGCGTGACCATCACGATGCGATGGGTTGCATGGATGCGGGCAGCGATGGCGAACGCCTCCATCGTCTGGGGTCCGAGCGTGTGATCGATCAGGACGGTGTGCCAGCTCCGCTCCGGCAGCAGCGCCTCGGCGACATTGGCATCCGACACGATGCAGGTCTGCGCGCCCCAGCGTTGCAGCCGCCGCGAGATCAGCGAAGCCTCGATGCTGTGCGGCGCGACCAGCATGATCGACTGGCCGGCGAGATCAGGCGCCGTGAAGCTATTGGCCTCGCCGGTGTCGGCGGCGGCCAGCGGGATCGACACCTCGAAGGTCGAGCCTGAACCGGGCGTGCTGGCGAGCGTGATGCGGCCGCCCATGCGCTTGACGATGCGGTCGCTGATCGACAGGCCGAGGCCGGTGCCGCCATAGCTGCGCGCGATGCGATCGTCGGCCTGCTCGAACTCCCGGAAGATGCGCTGCTGCGCCTCCGGTGCGATGCCGATGCCGGTGTCGCGAACCAGGAAGCTGATCTCGTTCGGCCAGATCCCGGGCTCGACGATCAGCGCCACGCCGCCGGTCGCGGTGAACTTGATGGCATTGCCGGCGAGATTGAGCAGCACCTGACGCAGCCGCGCCGCGTCGCCGGTCACCTGGATCGGCAATCGCTCGTCGACATAGGCGGCGATCTCGATGCCTTTGGTCTGCGCGCGCGGCGCCAGCAGCTCGGTGATGTCCTCGATCAGGCCGGACAGCGCAAAGGGGCGGTTTTCGAGATCGATCTTGCCGGCCTCGATCTTGGAATAGTCGAGCAGCTCCTCGATCAGCGCCATCAGCGCATCGCCGGATGTCTTGACCGCCTTGACGTAGGTCATCTGCTCCGGCGTCAGCTGGGTGTCCATCAAGAGCCCGCTCATGCCGATGATGCCGTTCAGCGGCGTACGGATCTCGTGGCTCGCCATCGCCAGGAAGCGCGACTTGGCGCGGTTGGCGGCGTCGGCCTGATCGCGCGCCTCGGTCAGCGCGCGCTCGCTCTCGGTGCGGTCGGTGACGTCGCGGCCGACACACTGCATCTCCGCGGGCGCGCCGGCATCGTTGCGCACGAGGCCCTCGCGCCAGGCGATCCAGCGCGGCCCGAGCGGTCCCTCGATCTTCTGGTCGTAGACCCTTGTGCCGCTGGATTCGAGCGCGGTGTCGCCCTGCTCGAGCACCTTGAGCGTGGCGGTGCTGCCGATCAGTTCGCTGCGCGAAATCTGCGCCAGCTCGCAATAGGCGTCGTTGGCATAGGTGATGCGGCCGTCGAGGTCGCGCAGCACGATCAAATCGTCCTGCGCCTCGAACAGGGTGGAGGCGCGCTGCTCGGCCTCCTGCAGTTCCCAGTTGCGGTCGGCCATCGCCTCATTGTGCATGGCGATGGTGCGCAGCCTTCTGCGCATCAGCCGCAGCCGGATGCCGAGCGTCACGATCCAGAGGCAGGCGAGTGCAAACAGGAAGCTGACGCCAATCGCGAATGCATTGGGATCGTAGCCGCTGTGCGGCGAGAGGGCGCCGGAGATGAACCCGAAGGCGCTGCCGAATGCGATCGAGAAGATCGTGAACGAACGGACGATCGTCGCGACCCAGGAATGGCGCCGCAGGAAGCGGCGAAGGCGTAGCTTGATCCGGAAGAAACGCCCCATCGATGGTGGTCCTGAGATAGCCCGATCTAATGATGACGATGCGTCGGCGACCTTGCAAAGTGCTTGAGGTTAGTGGCTGTTTCGCGCTGCCCTCGGAACAGGGTTAGCGGGAGGTTAACTCCGCCATGATCCGGCGCGGAAAATTCTGGTCAGGCGCGAGCGAAGCCGCCTCAACGCGGCGATGGCCGCCGCGGGCGCTGACGATCAGGGCCGCGGCATCGCGCGCCGAGAACGTCTTCGACTGCACATAGACGCGGTAATCGAACGGACCGTCGTGGGTAAGATAGATGACAGGACCGGTTGCGGTCGGCTCGCTGGAAATCCCGATCAGCTGCGGCACTGCGTTGCTTTCGCAGGCGCCGGCCTCGGCATCGTCGATGTCATCGATCACGGTGAAGTCGGCGGCATCGGCGCTGTCGGCGATCTGAACCCGGACGGTGGCAAGGCCGGGATCGTCGGTGAAGCTGACGTTGAACTGCGCCTGCCAGGGGACTGACGCGATCTGCATCGTGGCGCCGCCCACCTCGATGCAGGGCCGGGGACCCGGCAGCAATTCAGCGCGGGCAAACACCGCGGCCACGGCAAGGGGGACCACCGAGGCCAGAACCTTCATACGCAACATGACACAACTCGCTCGACCCAAGCGTGCCGCGGACCGCGGTGCTTATGGTTTGCGGAGCGTAAATGAGAGTGGTTACCGTCACGTTGACACGTGCTACTCAGCCACGAATTGAAACAGGCTCAGGTTCGCGTCAGGCCGCGCGGCGCAAATCGTCGGCCAATGCACGATAGGACAGCGCTTCGGCGAGGTGCAGCCGGCCGATCGTCTCCGCGCCGTCGAGATCGGCGAGCGTGCGCGCCACCCGCAGCACGCGGTGATAGCCGCGCGCGGTGAGGTGCATGGTGTCGGCGGCCTCGCGCAGCAGCTTCTGTCCCTGCGCATCGGGCCGCGCGATGGTCTCGAGCAGCGAGCTCGGCGCCTCCGCATTGGTGCGGACCTGCGGCATGCCGGCGGCAGCATAACGCGCGAGCTGGATGTCACGTGCGGCCGCGACGCGCGCGGCGACCTCGGCCGAGCCTTCCGCCGGCGGCGGCAGGATCAGATCGGCCGCGGTCACGGCGGGCACCTCGATCCTGAGATCGATGCGATCCATCAGCGGGCCGGAAATCCGCATCTGGTAGTCGGCGGTGCAGCGGTCGAGCCGGCCGCGCTTGCAGGAATAGCCGGGCTCATAGGCATGGCCGCAGCGGCACGGGTTCATCGCCGCGACCAGCATGAAGCGCGCCGGATAGGTGACGCGATGGTTGGCCCGGCTCACCGAAACCTCGCCGTTCTCCAGCGGCTGGCGCAGCGAATCCAGCACGCGCGGATCGAACTCCGGCAATTCGTCGAGGAACAGCACGCCCTGATGCGCGAGCGAGATTTCGCCCGGCTTCGCGCGCATGCCGCCGCCGGTCAGCGCGGCCATGCTGGCGGAATGATGCGGGCTGCGGAACGGGCGCCGCGCCGTCAACGCGCCGTCGCGGATCTCGCCGGCGACGGAGGCGATCATCGAGACTTCGAGCAGCTCCGATGGCGACAGCGGCGGCAGGATCGACGGCAGCCGCGCCGCCAGCATCGACTTGCCGGCGCCGGGCGAGCCCATCATGAGCAGATGATGCCCGCCGGCGGCCGCGATCTCGAGCGCGCGCTTGGCGCTCTCCTGGCCCTTGATGTCGCGCAGATCGAGCAGCGCTTCCTCGCGCTCATGCACCTTCGGCTGCGGCCGCGACAGCACCTGCGTGCCCTTGAAGTGATTGGCGATCTGGATCAGCGAGTGAGCCGCGATGATCTGGATGTCCGGGCTCGCCCAGGCGGCTTCCGAGCCGCAGGCGGCCGGACAGATCAATCCCTCATCGCGCGAATTGGCGCCGATCGCCGCCGGCAGCACGCCCGCCACCGGTGCGATCGAGCCGTCGAGCCCGAGTTCGCCGAGCACGGTGAAGCCGCTGAGCGCATCCGGCGGGATCGCCCCGATCGCCGCCATCAGGCCGAGCGCAATCGGCAGGTCGTAATGGCTGCCCTCCTTGGGCAGGTCGGCCGGGGCGAGGTTGACGGTGATGCGGCGGGCGGGCAGCGCGAGGCCGGAGGCAATCAGCGCCGAGCGCACCCGCTCGCGCGCCTCCGACACCGCCTTGTCGGGCAGGCCGACGATCGCAAACGCCGGCAGCCCGGGCGCGACCTGCACCTGCACGTCGACCGCGCGAGCCTCGATCCCCTCGAAAGCGACGGTGGAAACCCGCTGGACCATGCTGCCCCTATCTTCCGCCACCCAAGGTAGCGGAGCGGGCCCTCCAGCGCAAGAACATTAAGAGAACATCCGGAGTGGCGGGTCCGGCTCGATGGAAAGCGTCAGTTTGCGGCTGCCACCCGAGGTTGCCTCAGCGGCATGCCTCTGAGTGTGGCCGGTTGGCGCCGTTCCCTGCTGATGTCAGGGAAATCTGGCTCGGAAATCTCCGAAGACCACCCTTGTACGAAAATCGACATAGCCCTATATCGATTATCAAGTATGGGCCAAAAAGGGCCGCACGATCGGGAGACATAAGTGATGGCAAAGAATGTTCGGCTTTCGGGGCCGACCCTTAAGGTGCTGAGGTTCTTTATGGGCGACGTTTCGCGGCCTCGTTCAGGTGCGGAAATTCACCAAGCGACAAGAATCGGCTCTGGGACTCTCTACCCGCTCCTCGTGCGCTTGGAGGAGGCTGGTTGGTTCTTAAGCGAGTGGGAGCAAATCGAGCCTTCGCAAGAGGGTCGTCCCCGCCGACGCTATTACACCATAACTGGTGCAGGCCAGCGTGCAGCGAGGGAGGCACTCGCGCCGCTCCAATGGGAAGGCGCTCTCGCATGGCAATCGTAACGGAAATAATAATCGGCGTTGGCGTGTCGCTGCTCGCGCAGGAAGTCATTGCCAATGCGCCTCGGATCACTCGCTGGCTTGTTATGCGTGCTGTGCGTGGTCTCCCCGAAAAAGATCGCGACCGCTTCTCCGAAGAGTGGCTGTCTCACGCGGAGGAGCTTCCCGGCAGTCTCGCCAAGTTACACCACGGGCTTGCATGTTACGTCCACGGCGTTCGACGCATTGTCCGCTATCGTAACGCACCGGATCTGAGACATCTTAACCGCACCGCGCTTGCTGTGATCCGCCTAAAGGCGTGGGCAGGCCTTCTTCGAGTCGATTTGAAGTTTATCGTTGTTATGGGAGTACGTGGTCAATTCCGTCGTATCAAACTCTCCATGCAAATCAACCGACTGCTTGTATCGACACTGATGCACGGACTGCGGAATGGGCACAGTATTGCCGATGTCCGCACAGCGTTAGACGCGCGGAGCAACGAACTGAAGGAAATCTTTGAGCGGCATCTCGGTACTCGCGTACGACAGGACTCGAAACGCTCAACTACCACCACTGAAAAAGCGGATACAGCGGCATGACCGCTCACGGTTGAGATCGTTGTCGCACCGCCTCGGATGGGTTCGCAAAATGCATCGGGGGCGGCCGGCTGGCCGCCTCCGACACGCTTTCTGTTAAAGATTCATCTGCATCGGCTCGGGATAGTAGTGGAAGCCCTCGCCGGCCTTGGCGACGTGGCCGTAGCCCGGCCAGGCGAAGTGATAGGACATGACAGGCGTCTTGTTCGCGGCCAGCATCTCCAGCAGCTTGACCCGCGAGGCCGCCGCCTGCTTCGGGTCGGTGTCGTAGGAGAATTCCATCCGCGGCCGTTCCAGCAGCAGCACCGCGTGATGCGAGAGGTCGCCGAGGAAGGCGAACGACTTGCCGCCGGAGCTCACCATGAAGATGGTGTGGCCCACGGTGTGGCCGGGCGCCGCGATCGCCTGCACGCCGGGCAGGAATTCCTGGCCGTCCTTGAAGAACACGATGCGGTCGCGCACCGGCAGCAGGTTCTTGCGGGCGTGCACGACAAAGTCCTTCAACGGACTGCCCATCTTGCCTTCGTCGGTCCAGAAATCGAGATCGCTCTGCGCGATGTAGTACTGCGCATTCGGGAATAGCGGCTTGTTGTCGGCGCCGACAATGCCGCCGATGTGATCGATGTGCGCGTGCGACAGCACCACGGCGTCGATGTCCTCCGGCTTGATGCCGGCTTCCTGCATGCTCTTCTGCTGCCGCCCGGTGGTCGGACCGAACGCCTTCGACGTGCCCATGCCGGTATCGAACAGGATCAGCCTGTCGCCGGTGTTGACGATCGGCGAATTCTGCTCGAGCACGACATTGTCGGGCGAGAGGAAGTTGTCGGAGAGCATCTTCTTCACTTCTTCCTTCGGCACGCCGGTGAAGGTGCCGGAGGGATCGCCGAGCGGAAGCGGACCGTCGGAGACGACGGTGACTTCGGCATCGCCGAGCACGAAGCGGTGCCAATAGGGAGTCTGTGTGCCGAGTTTCGGCGCGCGCGCTTGCGCAGTGCCGCCGAGGAGTGTGCTGGCGCCGAGACCGGCACCGAGCGCGAGCAAGGATCGTCGTGAGACATTGAGCGTCATAACGTCTTCCTCCACAATTTTTATGAGTTTGTCGCGTTGTTGCCCGCGTTTGGCCCGCCGCTTGACCTGACACAGGCAAGAGGATGCTGCCCGCGCCTGCGCAAGCTGGCAAGAAGAATAAGGAGAACGCAAGCGCAGCCGAACTCTCGGCTAACGCGCGATGCGATCGTGATTCATCGTCATCGCGCTTTAGCGCTTTGTTTGGGCATGATCTTTTCGGGCGATCATGCGCGAGAGTTCAACCTGCATGTGCAACGCACAAGGGAGGAGGATTATTTCGCGGCGCGCTTCTTCTCGATGGTATCCCAGATCTTGGCCGCGACGTCGGGGCCGTTGAGCCGCGCAATGGCGCGGATGCCGGTCGGCGATGTGACGTTGATCTCGGTCAGATTGCCGTCGATCACATCAAGGCCGACGAACATCAGGCCAAGTTCGCGCAGTGCGGGCCCGACGGTGGCGCAGATTTCGCGCTCGCGATCCGAGAGCTCGGTTGCCTTGGCCGCGCCGCCGCGCACCATGTTGGAGCGCAGATCGTCCGCTGCCGGCACACGGTTGACGGCGCCAGCGAACTCGCCGTCGACCAGGATGATGCGCTTGTCGCCATGCTTCACCTCGGGAAGGAAGCGCTGGATCACCCAGGGCTCCTTGAAGGTGACCGAGAACATGTCGAACAGCGAGCCGAAGTTCATGTCCTGCGGCATCACGCGGAACACCGCAGCGCCGCCATGGCCGTGCAACGGCTTCATGACGACGGCGCCGTGCTCGTCGCGGAACGCATTGATCTCGTCGAGGTCGCGCGAGATCAGGGTCGGTGGCATCAGCTGCGGGAAATTCATCACGAACAGCTTTTCCGGGGCGTTGCGCACGCTGGCCGGATCGTTGACCACCAGGGTCTTCGGATGGATCCGCTCGAGCAAATGGGTCGAGGTGATGTAGGCGAGATCGAACGGCGGGTCCTGCCGCAGCAGCACGACGTCGAAGCCGTTGAGCGCCTCGCGTTTCGGCTCGCCCAGCGTGAAGTGACTGCCGACCTCGTCGCGCACGGTGAGCGACTGCAGCGGTGCCACCAACTCGTCGCCGCGCAGCGACAGCTTGTCGGGCGTGTAGTAGGAAATGCCGTGGCCGCGCTTCTGCGCTTCGAGCAGCAGCGCAAAGGTCGAATCGCCGCGGATGTTGATGCGCGCGATGGGATCCATCTGGACGGCGATCTTCAATTTCATAGGCGTGTCCCGCGAGGTCTTGAGGTTAATTAGGGCTAGCGTCGAATGCCGCTAACAGATGGCGCGGCAGGCTCCTCGGCGCAATCAGCACGGCGTCGAATCTGAGGTCAAATTCGGCATGTTCGGGATGCGCCATCAGCCAGGCCTGGGCGGCATTGACGATGCGTTGCTGCTGGCGCGGCGTCACCGCATAGGCGGCGTCATCGAGGCTGGCCCGGGCCTTGACCTCGACGAAGGCGACGAGATTGCGCCGCCGCGCCACCAGGTCGATCTCGCCATAGGGGGTGCGGAAGCGTTTCGCGAGGATGCGATAGCCCTTGGCGATCAGAAGGGCCGCGGCGCGGCTTTCGGCCGAGAGGCCGGTGCGGAATGCGGCGACGCGTTCGGGCGAGGCGCTGTCAGTCTTCGCGCTGTCAGTCTTGGCCATCGCCGTCCCCGATGGTTTTGGCAAGCTCAAGCGCGCGGGCGTAGACCTCGCGGCGCGGCCGGCCCGACAGCTCGACCGCATGCGCCACCGCATCCTTGACGCTGCCGCGCGCGAGCTGCGCGCGCAGGAGATCGTCGAGCGCATCGGGGTCCATCACCCCGGCATCGTCGGCCGGCGGCCCGATCACGAGCACGAACTCGCCGCGGGTCTCCAGCGCGTCCGCTCTCGCCGTAAGCTCGGCGACCGGCGCGCGCTTGACCTCCTCGTGCAGCTTGGTCAGCTCACGGCAGATCGCAGCATGGCGATCGCCCATGATCGCGGCGAGATCGCGCAGCGTGTCCTGCACGCGATTGCCGGATTCGAACATCACAAGCGTCGCATCGATCCGGGCGAGTTCATTGAGCCGCGCGCGGCGCGCATGCTCCTTCGCCGGCAGAAATCCCTCGAAGAAGAACCGGTCGGTCGGCAGCGCCGCCACCGACAGCGCCGTCAGCACCGACGATGGCCCGGGCACCGCGACGACGGCATGCCCGGCGGCGCAGACTTCGCGCACCAGCTTGAAGCCGGGGTCCGATATCAGCGGGGTGCCGGCGTCGGACACCAGCGCGATCGAGGCGCCCTGCGCCAACCGCTCCAGGATCTTGGGCCGGGCCTGGGCGGCATTATGCTCGTGGTAAAGCGCGAGCTCGGCGGAGATCGCGTAACGTTCGGTCAGCCGGCGCGTAATCCTGGTGTCCTCGCAGGCGATGACGTCGACACCCGCCAGCGTCTCCAGCGCGCGCAGGGTGATGTCGGCGAGGTTTCCGATCGGGGTCGCGACCAGATGGAGCCCGGGCCTGGCCTTTGGCGCAGCCAGCTGCTGGCCGCCGATCGAAAAGCTTCTGGCCGCAGCACCTGTCGTGGCATCGGAATGGTGGAGGGAACTGGCTTTTGCGCGCATAATGCCAATCTAGATGGACGGGAGCGCTAGCGCCACATCCGGAAACCGCGATGACGGTAGGCGGTTGCTGAGGGAAACGGGAGCCGCGGCAAGGGCGCCGCGGGGCCATAATCCTTTTGTTTTAGTTAACTATTCGCCGACAATATGCCCAAATCCACCCGCCTCATCTGAGGTCGATGGAGTCCTGGCCGATCCTGGTCGGCCAAGAGAAGAGAGACGATGGAAGGCCCGCATCACCGCAACTCCCCGCCGTCGGGCGCGACCCGGCGGACGGCGCTCGGCCTGCTCGTGGGCGCGCCGTTGCTCGCGGCCTGTTCCGGCATCCAGCAGAGCTTGAGCCAATTCTCCAGCAACCCGGAAGGTGGTCCCGCCGGCCCGCAACAGCAGCCGCAGGCGGTCGGCACCGGGCAGGTCAAAATTGCATTGATCCTGCCGCTGTCGGCGTCCGGCAATGCCGGGCTCGCGGCGCAGTCGATGCGCAACGCCGCCGAAATGGCGCTCGCGGAATTCCAGAACCCGAACATCCAGCTCCTGATCAAGGACGACGGCGGCAGCCCGCAGGGCGCATCGCAGGGTGCCCAGCAGGCACTGTCCGAAGGCGCCGAGATCATCCTCGGGCCGCTGTTCGCCGGCTCGGTGCCGGCCGTCGCGCAACTGACGCGGCCGCGCGGAACCTCGGTGATCGCATTCTCCACCGATTCGAGCGTCGCCGGGCACGGCGTCTATCTGCTGAGCTTCTTGCCGGAGTCCGACATCAACCGGATCGTTGATTATTCTTCCGGGATCGGAAAGCGCTCATTCGCCGCGATGGTGCCCGACAACGCCTATGGCAACGTGGTCGAGGCCGCATTCAAGCAGGCGGTCGGCCGCAAGAATGGCCGCGTCGTCGCCTTCGAGAAATATGGCGCCGATCGCGCGACGCCGGCGCGGACCGTGGCGCAGGCGCTCGGCCAGGCCGATGCGCTGCTGATTGCCGACGACGGCGATTCGGTGGTCGCGACCGCCGATGCATTGACCGCGGCGGGCGCCAATCTGCGCAACATCCAGCTGCTCGGCACCGGGCTGTGGGACAATCCGCGGGTGTTCGCGAGCCCCGTCTTGCAGGGCGGTCTCTACGCCGCACCCGACCCGTCCGGCTTCCGCAGCTTCGCCAGCCGCTATCGCGCCAAGTTCGGCGGCGAGCCGGTGCGCACCGCAACGCTCGCCTATGATGCCGTGGCATTGATGGCGGCGCTGGCGCGCACGCAAGGGGCGCAGCGCTTCGCACCGGAGACGCTGACCAATCCGTCCGGCTTTGCCGGCATCGACGGCCTGTTCCGCTTTCGCTCCGACGGCACCAACGAGCGCGGCCTTGCGGTCATGAAGGTGGCGTCCGGCGGCAGCACGCCGGTTGCAGGTTCGCCGAAGAGCTTTGGGGCTTAATTTTCGTCAACCGGTCGAGCTGCCTTGTCGAGCGCCGGCACGTGCCGGCCACTTTGCATGGGGTTGTTTTCGATATTTCGGCAGCGGGTGCCTAGGCAGCCAAGTCTGCGACCACGGCGTCGAGCACCGGGAAGCCTGACTTGGTCACGCGCAGCCGTCCGTCGGCATCGACGGCGATCGCGCCTTCCTCGCGCAGCATCGCGATCCGGTGCGGATCGAGCTTTCGGCCGGAGAGCTGCGCATAACGTTTGGGATCGATGCCTTCGGCGAGCCGCAGCCCCATCAGCAGGAATTCGTCGGCACGCTCTTCGCTGTTGAGGCTGTCATCGGTGACGACGCCGTGGCCGCGCTCCTCGACATTCAGCAGCCACGCCTCGGGGCGCCGCTCGGTCGCGGTCGCGTGCCTGATGCCATCGATGTCGAGTCTTCCATGCGCGCCGGGGCCGATGCCGGCATATTCCTCGCCGCGCCAATAGACCAGATTGTGCTTGCACTCCGCCCCAGTGCGGGCGTGGTTGGATATCTCATAGGCCGGCAATCCCTCGCGGGCGCAGACCTCCTGCGTCACGTCGTAGAGTGCGCGCGAGGTCGCTTCATCCGGAGTCTGCAATTTGCCGGCGGCATGCAGCCCGAAGAACGGCGTGCCTTCCTCGATCGTGAGCTGATAGAGCGACAGATGCTCGGCCGCTTCCGAGATCGCCTGCTTCAATTCATCGGCCCACATCCGCGGCGTTTGGTCGGGGCGGGCGTAGATCAAATCGAACGAGTAGCGGTCGAATGCGGAGCGTGCGATCGCAACCGCGTCGAGCGCCTCGCGCGCGGTGTGCAGGCGGCCCAATGCCTTCAGCGAAGCGTCATCCAGCGCCTGCACGCCGAGCGAGACGCGATTGACGCCGGCTGAGCGATAGCCGCGAAAGCGCGTCGCCTCGACGCTGGTCGGATTGGCCTCGAGCGTGACCTCGACGTCGCGCGCGACCTGCCAATGCTTGCCGACCGCATCGAGCACCGCGCCGACGGTCTGCGGCTGCATCAGCGACGGCGTGCCGCCGCCGAGGAAGATCGAGGACACCTCGCGCCCCGGCACCCGCGCCGCCGTGGTCTCGATCTCGCGGGCGAACGCGCGCACGAAGCGGGCCTCGTCAACCGGCGCATGCCGCACGTGGCTGTTGAAGTCGCAATACGGGCATTTCGACAGGCAGAACGGCCAGTGCACATAGACGCCGAAAGCTTCTCGGTCAGCGTGGCTCAAGGCAGATCTCCGCGAGCTTCACGAAGGCGCGGGCGCGATGTGACAGGCCGAGCCCGAGCGGCGGCAGGCCGTGCTTCTCGATGCTGCTCATCTCGCCAAAGGTCCGCGTGTACCCATCCGGCAGGAAAGCCGGATCATAGCCGAATCCGGCGGTGCCGCGCGGCGGCCAAACCAGGGTTCCATCGACCCGGGCCTCGACCTCTTCGAGGTGATGGTCCGGCCAGGCCACGCACAGCGCGGAGACGAAATGTGCTTTGCGCTGCTCCGGCGCAGTGGCACCGCGCTCCTGCAGCAGCCGCTCGATCCGCGTCATCGCCGCCATGAAATCCTTGCCTTCGCCGGCCCAGCGCGCCGAGTAAATGCCGGGCGCGCCGTCGAGCGCGTCGACCACGAGGCCGGAATCGTCGGCGAAGGCCGGCAGTCCGGTCGCCTTGGCCGCCGCGATCGCCTTGATCGCCGCATTGGTGCGAAAGCTGTCGCCGGTCTCCTCGGGCTCAGCCAGATCGAGCTCGCCCGCCGACACCGCCTCGACGCCATGCGGCGCCAGCAGTTCCCGCATCTCGGCAAGCTTGCCGGGATTATGGGTGGCGATGACGAGCCTTCCGGTGATTCGGCGATGCATGACCAATCAGACTACGCGACCGCGATCTTTTGCAAGTCGACCAGACGCGCGACACCTTTGCGCGCCAGCGCCATCAGCGCCAGGAATTCACCTTCCGAGAACGGCGTCTTCTCGGCGGTGCCCTGCACCTCGATGATGCGGCCATCGCCGGTCATGACGAAATTGGCGTCGGTGTCGGCCTCGGAATCCTCGGCATAGTCGAGGTCGAGCACCGGCGTGCCCTGGTAGATGCCGCAGGAGATCGCCGCCACATTGTCGCGCAACACGTTGGTCTTCAGCATGTTGCGGGTCTTCATCCAGTTGATGCAGTCGGCCAGCGCCACCCAGGCACCGGTGATCGAGGCGGTGCGGGTGCCGCCATCGGCCTGGATCACGTCGCAATCGACCGTGATCTGGCGCTCGCCGAGCGCTTCGAGATCGACGGCGGCGCGCAGCGAGCGGCCGATCAGCCGCTGGATCTCGACCGTGCGGCCGCCCTGCTTGCCGGCGGAGGCCTCGCGGCGGGTGCGTTCCAGGGTGGCGCGCGGCAGCATGCCGTATTCGGCGGTGACCCAGCCGCGGCCCTGGCCCTTCAGCCACGGCGGCAACCGCTCTTCCAGCGTTGCGGTCACCAGCACATGGGTGTCGCCGAACTTCACCATGCAGGAACCCTCGGCATATTTGACGACGCCGCGTTCCAGCGACACGGGGCGCAGTTCATCGGGCGCACGGCGGCTTGGCCGCATGAAATCCTCCAAAAATCCGACAGATATGGCTGGGCGTGCTTGTAGGAGGGGCAGGGGGCAGCGGCAAGGGTCTTGGCGAGGGTTTTGGCAAGGGTTTTCGGCTCCGGATTGGTCCGGTACCAGAAGGCCGAATGCACGCTTGTCACCGGCCCTCCGGATCGACAAATTAGGCAGTAATTGTGAGGGACTGGAGTGTGACTCACCACGATCCGATTGGCCTGATTGCCCCGCATGCCGGGCTCGCCCAGCTCAACGAGCGCTCGCGCGACATTTTTCGTCAAATCGTCGAAAGCTATCTCGCGACCGGCGAGCCGGTCGGCTCGCGCAACATCTCGCGCCTGATCGCATTACCGCTGTCGCCGGCCTCGGTCCGCAATGTGATGTCGGATCTCGAGCAGCTCGGCCTGATCTATGCGCCGCACACCTCGGCCGGCCGGTTGCCGACTGAGCTCGGCCTGCGTTTCTTCGTCGACGCCCTGATGCAGGTCGGCGACCTCACCGAGGCCGAACGCCAGTCGATCCAGACCCAGCTTGCCGCCGTCGGCCGTGCGCAATCCGTCGAGGCGGCGCTTGGCGAAGCGTTGACGCGGCTGTCTGGGCTGACCCGTGCCGCGGCTGTGGTGCTGACGCAGAAGTCGAATGCACGGCTGAAGCACATCGAATTCGTGCGGCTGGAGCCTGAGAAGGCGCTGGTCGTGCTGGTCGGCGAAGACGGCCAGGTCGAAAACCGCGTGCTGGCGCTGCCGCCGGGCGTTCCATCTTCGGCCCTGACCGAAGCCACCAATTTCCTCAATGCGCGGATCCGCGGCCGGACGCTGGCCGAAGCACGGCTCGAGCTCGAGACGGCATTGACGCAAAATCGCGCCGAGCTCGACCAGCTCACGCAAAAGGTCGTCGCGGCCGGCATCGCGAGCTGGTCCGGCGGCGAGAACGAGGACCGCCAGCTGATCGTGCGCGGTCACGCCAATCTGCTCGAGGACCTGCACGCGCTCGACGATCTCGAGCGGATCAAGTCGCTGTTCGACGATCTCGAGACCAAGCGCGGCGTGATCGACCTGCTCGGCCGCGCCGAGCGCGGTGAGGGCGTGCGGATATTCATCGGATCGGAGAACAAGCTGTTCTCGCTGTCGGGTTCCTCGACCATCATCGCGCCCTACGGTGACGCCCAGGGCCGGATCGTCGGCGTGCTCGGCGTGATCGGGCCGACGCGGCTGAACTATGCACGGGTGATCCCGACCGTCGATTATGCCGCGCGCATCGTCAGCAAGATGCTGGGCGGTTGACTGGTGCGGATTTCGCTTTCATTTGATGGGTTTCGTTCACCCCAACCGGAGATCCCTGTGCCCGAAACCGGTATGTTGCGCTTGATTTTCGCCGCCTAAAGCACGATATGCCGGGCAGCCAATCCCCAAGATTTGAACCGACGCGAGTTTTCGAGAAGGCAAGCCATGACCGATCCGAACCGGGCCAATGACAACACCGAGAATTCGGCGCCGACGGGTGAGCCCGTGGTCTCGAAGCCCTACATCATGCCTGACGATCCCGAGGTGGGGTCGGCCGAGGCGCTGACCAAGGAACTCGCCGAGGCGAAGGACCGCACGCTGCGCACGCTGGCCGAGATGGAGAACCTCCGTCAGCGCACCCGCCGCGAGGTTGCCGACGCCAAGACCTATGGCATCACCGGCTTCGCCCGCGACGTGCTCGATATCGCCGACAATCTGCAGCGCGCGCTCGACGCCGTGCCGGCCGAGACCAAGGAAGCCGCCGATCCCGGCCTGAAGGCGCTGATCGAAGGCGTCGAGCTGACCGAGCGTTCGCTGCTCAACGCGCTGGAGAAGAACGGCGTCAAGAAGTTCGATCCGATCGGCGAGAAGTTCGACCCGAACTTCCAGCAGGCGATGTTCGAGGTGCCTGACGCGTCGGTGCCGTCGGGCACGGTGGTCCAGGTGGTGCAGGCCGGCTACATGATCGGCGAGCGCATTCTGCGTCCGGCGCTGGTCGGCGTCTCCAAGGGCGGCGCCAAGGCTGCACCGAGCGCCGACATCACGGTCTGATCCGTCCAATCCGCGAACCTAAGCGCGCTGTCGTGGCTTCACGGCAGCGGCTTCTCATGCGCTTTCGGCCAATAGGTGCCGAAACTCCAGAGATTTCCTTCCGGGTCCCGGCAGGCGAAATCACGGCTGCCGTATTCGGTGTCGCGCAGTTCCATTTCGATCTTGGCACCCGCAGCCCTCGCCTTCGCGTGCAGGGCGTCGGGATCGTCGACGGCGATGTAGATCGAATCGGTGCGGCGGCCGCTGAGGTCTCCGACCAGCCTGCCATAGGCATCGTCGCGAGCTTGGCCCAACATCAGCAGCGAGGAACCATAGGCAAGCTCGGCATGGTGGATCACGCCGCCGTTGCGATAGACGACGTGCTCGGTGAATCCGATCACGGTCGTCAGCCAGGCGATCATCGCCGCGGCGTCCTTGCAGCGCAGGGTCGGGTAGATGCGGGGCGGTTCGATATCGTGCGTCATGGCCGTGGCCTCCTTGGCTGATGGCGCCACTCTGCACGAGACAATCCGGCTTCGGCTTGAAGGTTTGTTACCAGTCCTCGACACGAACCAGCCGGCCGTTGGTCAGCGCCTGGCGACGTGCCCAGGCGGTCGGCGGTTCCCCTGCGAACGCGACGAACTCGCGGGCGAGATGGGCCTGGTCGGCATAGCCGCTTTCCGCCGCGATCCCCGCCCATCCGAGCCTGGATCCGCTTTGCGCAAGCCGGCTCGCCCGATGAAACCGCATCATGCGCGCCAGCGATTTGGGCGCGATGCCGAGCTCTGATCGAAACCGGCCGACCAGATGCTTGCGGCTCCAGCCGATCTCGCCGGCGAGTGCCGTGATGCTGATGGCACCGGCCGAGTGCGCCAGTCTTCGATAGGCGAACGCGACTTCGTCAGATGGCGCGTGGCCGGCGCGGCGAAGCACGAAGTCCTCGATCAGGTCGAAGCGGCGCTGCCAGCAGGTCTCGGCGCGGAGGCGTTCGCGCAGCCAATAGCCATCACGGCCGAGCACGTCCTCGAGTTCGATCATGCGCCCAGCCAGCTCGGTCACGGCGCCGCCGAAGAAGCTGTAGGCCCCAAGCGGGGTGAAATCCACCTGCACGCAGGCGGCGTGGCCATCGGACTCGATGTAGACCGGTCCTGCATATAGACCGGCAGCAAAGCTGTGCTGGCGGTCGCTCGCTTGCGGCTCCCGCCCGAGCGCGATCAGGAACGGGGTGCCGAAGCTGATGATCAGCGGAACGATCAGCGGCGCGGTCTGCCGCTGCGCGAACCGGCCGGCCGCGGTCTCGCGATAGCCGGTCATCGCAGCAATCAGCCCTGCCGTGCGCAGTGACGGGGCGCGCTGCACGAACTCAAATGCGACGGGTGCCGCGAACTCTGCCATGCAGTCCTCGCAGGAGGCGGCGGCTTACGCGATATCCGAGGACTGGATGCGCTTGACGCCGGCCTCGTCCATGTCGGCCCAGGCCTTGGCCAGGGATCCCTGGGTGTCGATGCCGCGGCAGGCATCCTCCACCACATAGGTTTCGAAGCCGGCCTTGCGCGCATCGAGCGCGGTCCATGCCACGCAGAAATCGGTGGCGAGTCCGGCCACGAAAACCCGCTCGACGTTGCGCGCCTTCAGATAGGCGGCAAGCCCGGTGGTGGTCTTGCCGTCGGCTTCGGTGAAGGCGGAGTAGCTGTCGACGTCCTTGTGAAAACCCTTGCGGATGATCAGCTCGGCCTGCGGGATCGCGAGGTCCTTCGACAGCCCTGCGCCGTCGGTGCCCTGCACGCAGTGGTCGGGCCACAGCACCTGCTTGCCATAGGCGAGGTCGACGGTCTCGAACGGCTTCTTGCCTGCATGGACCGAGGCAAACGAGACGTGACCCGGCGTGTGCCAGTCCTGCGTCATCACCACATTGGCGAAGCTCTTGGCGATCTTGTTGATGACGGGCACGACCTGCTCGCCGTCCTTCACCGCGAGGCTGCCGCCGGGCAGGAAGCAGTTCTGGACGTCGATCACCAGCAGCGCGGAGCCGTCGTCGGGCTTGATGGTGGCGGCCCAGAGACTTCTTGGAACCAGCGTCGCAAGCGCCATCGTACCAAGGCCTGCAACGATCCGTCGTCGATCCAACATCGCGCCCCTCCTCGCTTTGCGTGATACAGCGCGAGGAGGCTAGTTCCGTTCGGCGAACGACGAAAGTGGGATTTTTCCGACCGGGCTGCGAACGGCCGATCAGCCGCGCGGCTGGATGCCGTCGCGCACCGCGCGGAAGCGCGGGAAGGCCTTCTCCCAATCGGTGCGCGGCGAGCTGCCGATGACCCGCACCGATGTTTGCGCGCCGAACCGCAGCCACTGCACGATGGTCACCGGGGTGTTGTCCTTGCCGCTGACGGCGTCGATCCTGGTCTCGAAGCCGGGTTGGCCGTCGATCCGGATCGGTTCGGACATGGTGATCCGCCCGTCGCGCACGCCGGGGATTGTGGTCGCGATCTGCTGGGCAAAGCGGCCGCGGTCGTCGGGCGTGGCCGGGGCCGAGGCGATGACGCCAAGCAGCATGAAGGGCTTGGTCTCGAGGACCTTGTCGTCGCCGTCGGCCATCAGCAGCGCTGCGCCCGGCGCCAGCATGCGGATGTTCTTGAAGCTGCCGAGCTCGGTGACCTTGAACGGCATCATGGCGAGCTGTTCGTCGACCGGCACCTCATTGCGGATCTGGGCCGAGGCGAACATCTGCCGGACCGCGGCGTCGGTGTAGATCTTGCTCGCGTTCTCCGGCACCTGCACCGCGACATAGCCGGAGAAGGTCGGCCCCGGCAGGATCATGGAATAGCGCCGCACATTGCTGGCGCCGTCGCGCGCGCTCTCCACGGTGTAGTAGGCGAGGCCGGCCGGCGTCTCGAGGCTCTCGGGCTTGATGTTTCCGGTGCCGGCCGGGTTGGCCTTGAAGGCGGTCACGACCTCGTTGTAGGCGTCCGCGGGCAGGTCGGCGATCAGGACCTTGACGCCCTGATCCTCGGTCTCGAAGCCGATGAACGATTTGGCGCGGACGAGGCCCACCAGCGGTTTCATCCCGACATGCGCACCCGGCGGAAACACCACGTCGGCGGCAAAGCCACGACAGGTGGCAGCAATCAGCAAGGCAACCGCAACGAGAACTCGAAAAGGCGTCATGGGGGATCTACCGGTTTTGCTTGGTGGCCGCGCAACGGGGCCGGTGCAAGGCTGGATGGCCTCTTTCAGTCGGACCGCTTTTAGCGGTTTTGATGACCCTGCAACAGGCCGCCAAATCTCCGCTCCGGGCCCACAGGCTCGATTCCGTGGGCTTTTCGCCCCGATTGGCTGGCACTTTCCAGTTTCCCGACGTTTCCAACGAACGGCCGCCAGCGGCCAAACAGCGCGCCCTCGACCCGTGCGCCGCTCTCGCATACGACGTTTGTGAGCGTTCACTCAACAGCGCTGACGCCGTGCCGCGAACGTTTGCGGTCGACGGCCCGCCCCATCATTGCCGATTTGTTAACTTGGATCGGGCTTGAACCGGCGCCGCAGTCGGGCTGACACAATCTTTCAAACGTCAGTCTTTTCAGGCCTCAACGTTGCGTCCAGTCCTTGCGGGCAGGACCCTCTCTCCTATATCAGGCTCACCGTCGCAATATCGCGAGTATGTGAACGTCTGGGGGTTCGGTACGGAGCGCCGTCAGGGCCCAACCAACCTGCCGTAGCAAAGAGGATATCAAAATCATGGGTAAGGTCATTGGGATCGACCTCGGCACCACGAATTCGTGCGTCGCCGTAATGGATGGCAAGAACGCCAAGGTGATCGAGAATGCCGAGGGCATGCGGACGACGCCGTCGATCGTTGCCTTCACCGACGACGGCGAGCGCCTCGTCGGACAGCCGGCGAAGCGCCAGGCGGTGACCAATCCCGAGCGTACGTTCTTTGCGGTGAAGCGCCTCATCGGCCGCCGCTATGACGACCCGATGGTCGAGAAGGACAAGAAGCTCGTTCCCTACAAGATCGTCAAAGCATCGAACGGCGATGCCTGGGTCGAAGCCGACGGCAAGACCTATTCGCCCTCGCAGGTCTCGGCCTTCATCCTGCAGAAGATGAAGGAGACCGCTGAGGCGCATCTCGGCCAGAAGGTCGAGCAGGCCGTCATCACCGTTCCCGCCTATTTCAACGACGCGCAGCGTCAGGCCACCAAGGACGCCGGCAAGATCGCCGGCCTCGAAGTGCTGCGCATCATCAACGAGCCGACGGCTGCCGCGCTCGCCTACGGTCTCGACAAGTCGAAGTCCGGCACGATCGCCGTGTACGACCTCGGCGGCGGCACCTTCGACGTCTCGATCCTCGAGATCGGCGACGGCGTGTTCGAGGTGAAGTCGACCAACGGCGACACCTTCCTCGGTGGTGAAGACTTCGACATGCGCCTGGTCGGCTATCTCGCCGACGAGTTCCAGAAGGAGCAGGGCATCAACCTGCGCAACGACAAGCTCGCGCTGCAGCGTCTGAAGGAAGCCGCTGAAAAGGCCAAGATCGAGCTGTCGTCGACCACGCAGACCGAAATCAACCTGCCGTTCATCACGGCTGACCAGACCGGTCCGAAGCATCTGACGATGAAGCTGACCCGCGCCAAGTTCGAGGCGCTGGTGGCCGATCTCGTCGAGAAGACCATCGAGCCGTGCCGCAAGGCGCTGAAGGATGCCGGCCTGACCGCCGGCGAGATCGGCGAAGTGGTGCTGGTCGGCGGCATGACCCGCATGCCGAAGATCCAGGAAGTCGTGAAGCAGTTCTTCGGCAAGGAGCCGCACAAGGGCGTCAACCCGGACGAAGTCGTCGCGATCGGCGCTGCGATCCAGGCCGGCGTGCTGCAGGGCGACGTCAAGGACGTGCTGCTGCTCGACGTGACCCCGCTGTCGCTGGGCATCGAGACGCTGGGCGGCGTGTTCACCCGCATCATCGACCGCAACACCACGATCCCGACCAAGAAGAGCCAGGTGTTCTCGACCGCCGAAGACAATCAGGGCGCCGTGACCATCCGCGTCTTCCAGGGCGAGCGTGAAATGGCGGCCGACAACAAGATGCTCGGCCAGTTCGACCTGATGGGCATTCCGCCGGCTCCGCGCGGCATGCCGCAGATCGAGGTGACCTTCGACATCGACGCCAACGGCATCGTCAACGTCTCGGCCAAGGACAAGGCGACCGGCAAGGAACAGCAGATCCGGATCCAGGCATCCGGCGGTCTGTCCGAGGCCGACATCGACAAGATGGTCAAGGACGCCGAGGTCAACGCGGCCGAGGACAAGAAGCGCCGCGAGGCCGTCGACGCCAAGAACCATGCCGACGGCCTGGTTCATTCGACCGAGAAGGCGCTGGCCGAACACGGTTCGAAGATCGCCGACACCGAGCGCCGTGCGATCGAAGACGCCGTCAGCGACCTCAAGGAAGCGCTGAAGGGCGACGACGCCGAGGCGATCAAGGCCAAGACCAACACGCTGGCGCAGGCTTCGATGAAGCTCGGCGAGGCCATGTACAAGCAGCAGGCCGAGGCCGATGCGGCCAAGGACGCTGCGAAGGATGACGTTGTCGACGCGGAGTTCACCGAGGTCGACGACGACAAGAACAGCAAGAAGTCTGCTTAAGCGGATTTGCGATCATGACCCTCACACCAATGAGCACGCCAAGCGTCTCGGAGGAGTGGGGGTCATTTTTCTTTAAGGCGATCGCTGCATCTTCCAGACAGGCGCAATCCTTGACGCGATTCTCGGCGCATTCTCTGGCGCAATCTTCGGCGATCGCGATGAACTTCGGACGGAATTGAAGGATGTCCACCAAGCGCTGCTATTACGAGACCCTCGAGGTCGAGCGGAACGCGGACGAGACCAAGCTGAAATCGGCTTTCCGCAAGCTCGCGATGAAATGGCATCCGGACAAGAATCCGGGCGACGCCACCAGCGAAGTCCGGTTCAAGGAAATCAACGAAGCCTATGAGGTGCTGAAGGACGGCGACAAGCGCGCCGCCTATGACCGCTTCGGCCATGCCGCCTTCGAGCAGGGCATGGGCGGTGGCGGCCCCGGCTTCGGCGCCGGCTTCGCCTCCTCCTTCTCCGACATCTTCGAGGATCTGTTCGGCATGGCCGGGCAGCGCCGCGGCAGCGGCGGCCGCGAGCGCGGCGCCGACCTGCGCTACAACATGGAGATCACGCTCGAGGAGGCCTTCCAGGGCAAGACCGCGCAGATCGAGATCCCGGTCTCGGTCACCTGCGAATCCTGCTCCGGCACCGGCGCCAAGGCCGGCACCAAGCCGAAGACCTGCTCGCATTGTGGCGGCGCCGGCCGTATCCGGCAGGCCCAGGGCTTCTTCACGCTGGAGCGGACCTGCCCCGGCTGTCAGGGCCGCGGTCAGATGATCGAGGACGCCTGCGCCTCCTGCGCCGGTTCCGGCCGGGTGACGCGCGAGCGCACGCTGTCGGTCAACATTCCCCCGGGGGTCGAGGACGGCACCCGTATCCGGCTCGCCGGCGAAGGCGAGGCCGGCGTCCGCGGCGGACCGCCCGGCGACCTCTACATCTTCCTGTCGCTGACCACGCACCAGTTCTTCCAGCGCGACGGCGCCGACCTGCACTGCCGCGTGCCGATCTCGATGGTGACCGCAGCGCTCGGCGGTGAGTTCGAGGTGCCGACCATCGACAAGGGCAAGACCAAGGTGAAGGTGCCGGCCGGCACCCAGTCCAGCCGGCGATTCCGCATCGCATCAAAGGGTATGCCCGTGCTTCGCTCGCGTCAGACCGGCGACATGTATGTCCAGGTCGTGGTCGAAACGCCGCAGAATCTGACCAAGAAGCAGCAAGAATTGCTGATGGAGTTCGAAAAACTCTCGTCCGGCGCAACCCAGCCGGAGGCAGCGGGTTTCTTCTCTAAGGTCAAGGACTTCTTCGGGAGCCGCTCCGTCTAGCCGCAGTCGTTATGCTTGACCGTAACGACTTCGATCTATACGTGTTTATGACTGTTTTCTGACAACCGCTCGATTGTGCGCGGTCCCGCCTGGTAGCGACATGCCTCTGCAATCGTCCGTGCGTGCGTCGAAGAAGCCCCTCCGTCTCGACGACGAGGTTCGTTTCCTCCGTTCATGGATCGAGAAGCCGCTGCATATGGGCGCGGTGATGCCGTCCGGACGGCTGCTCGCGCGCACCATGGCGCAATATGTCGATCCCGAAGCCGAAGGGCCGGTCATCGAGCTTGGGCCCGGCACCGGGGCGATCACCAACGCGCTGATCGAGCACGGCGTCGACCAGAAGCGTCTCGTCCTGGTTGAGTACAATCCCGGCTTCTGCGCGTTGCTGCGCGAACGCTATCCGCAGGCCAAGGTGGTCCAGGGCGACGCCTACAGGCTTCGCGACACGTTGTGGGACGTCATGAAGTCTCCGGCCTCGGCCGTGGTCTCCGGCCTGCCGCTCGTCACCAAGCCGATGTTGACCCGCCTGAAGCTGATCCGCGACGCCTTCATTGCGCTCGCACCGGGCGCGCCCTTCGTCCAGTTCACCTATTCGGTGGCGCCCCCGATTCCGAAATCGCTGCCCGGCGTGTCCACAGAGGCCTCGGAGCGGATCTGGATGAACCTTCCGCCCGCGCGGGTCTGGGTGTATCGCAAGGGCTGACCGCTCGGTGCAATCGTGCCGGGCACGCGCCCTAACCGCGATTGCAGAATGTCCGCGCTGAAAATCCTCGTGATCCCGGGATCGCTTCGATCAGGCTCGCTCAATGCGAAGCTGGCAGCCGTGCTGGCGCACGAGCTCGCGCTGCTGGGGGCCGACGTCACCCGCATTTCGCTCGGCGATTTTCCGCTGCCGATCTATGACGGCGACCTGCAGGCCAAATCGGGCGTGCCGCAGCACGCCGTCAATCTGAAGCGGATGATCGGCGCCCATCATGGCGTGCTGGTCGTGACGCCGGAATACAATTCCTCGGTGCCGGCGCTGGTGAAGAACACCATCGACTGGGTGAGCCGCGTGCAGGATCCGCACGAGGCCCGCGGTCAGGTATTCCGCGAGCGTGTGTTCGCGATCGCCGCGGCATCCGGCAACCGGCTCGGCGGCACGCGCGCGCTGGCGGCGCTGCGCCTGATCCTGTCGGCGTGCCACGCCGCCGTGATCCCGAACCAGCTCGCGCTGTCATTCGCCGAGCAGGCCTATGACGACATGGATCACCTGAAGCACCAGGGCGACATCGACACGATGCGCGCGCTGGTGCGGCAGCTGATCGACCATTCCCAACGCATGATGTGAGGTGACATGCAGCCAGCCAAGATCGCTCCAGGGATCGCGCCGAGAGACCGGTTGATTGTGGCGCTCGATGTGCCGTCGGTCGCTGCGGCCGAGGCGATGATCGACAGGCTCGGCGACAGCGTCACCTTCTACAAGATCGGCTATCAGCTTGGTTACGCCGGCGGTCTCGCGCTGGCGAAGCAGCTTGCGGGCAGCGGCAAGAAGGTTTTCGTCGATCTCAAGCTGCATGACATCGGCAACACCGTTGCGCGCGGCGTCGAGAGCGTCGCCTCGCTCGGCGCGACTTTCCTCACCGTGCATGCCTATCCGCAGACCATGAAGGCAGCGGTCGAGGCCCGCGCCGGCTCCGGCCTGAAGATCCTCGCGGTGACGGTGCTGACGTCCTACGACGATGCCGACCTTCACGCCGCGGGCTATCGCCTCAACGTCTCCGATCTCGTCGAAGCGCGTGCCAGGCAGGCGCAGGCGCTCGGTGTCGACGGCCTCGTCAGCTCGCCCGAGGAAGCCGCTGCCCTGCGCAAGATCGTCGGCGATCAGATGAACCTGGTGACCCCTGGCATCCGCCCCGCGGGCTCGGCGACCGGCGACCAGAAGCGCATCATGACGCCGGCCCGCGCGATTGCCGCCGGCGCCGACTATCTGGTGGTCGGCCGCCCGGTAATGGAAGCCGCCGATCCGAAGGCCGCCGCCGAAGCCATTCACACCGAGATCGCCCAGGCGCTCGCCTGAACCAACAACACGGGAGAACACAGATGGCGAAGGGATACTGGATCGGACGCGTCGACGTTCACAACGACGAGGGCTACAAGCCCTACGCGGTCGCCAACCTTGCGATCTTCAAGAAATTCGGCGGCCGCTACGTGGTCCGCGGCGGCCAGCTCAACTGCGTCGAGGGCCAGAGCCGCTCCCGCAACGTCGTGATCGAATTCCCCGACTACGCAACCGCGATGGCCTGCTACAATTCCCCGGAATACCAGGCCAACATCAAGGTCCGGCAGCCGCATTCGATCGCCGACCTCATCATCATCGAGGGCTATGACGGCCCGCAGCCCTGACCGGCGGGCGGCCGGTTCGGTTGCCGGAACTGCCACGGCTCGCTATATCGCGTGGAGAGGTGAGCCATGGCTGACATGCGTTTGATCGTTGCGGGTGCCGGCGGCCGGATGGGCCGTACGCTGACCCGGGTGATTTCCGAAACCCCGGGGGCGGTGCTGGTCGGCGCGCTGGAAGCGCCGGGCTCGGAACTGCTCGGTAAGGACGCCGGCGTGCTCGCCGGCCTTCCCGCCAATGACGTCAAACTGTCGGCCGACCTGTGGTCGATGTCGGCGGGCGCCGACGGCATCCTGGATTTCACCGTGCCGGCCGCCACCATCGCCAATGTCGCGATCGCGGCCGAGCGCGGCCTCGTGCACGTCATCGGCACCACCGGCCTGTCGCCGTCCGACGACGCGGTGATCCGCAGCGTCACCAACCGCGCCATCGTGGTGAAGTCGGGCAATATGAGCCTCGGCGTCAATCTGCTTGCGGCGCTGGTCAAGCGCGTCGCGCAATCGCTCGACCAGACCTTTGACATCGAAATTCTCGAACTGCATCACAAGCAGAAGATCGATGCGCCGTCGGGCACCGCCTTGATGCTCGGCGAAGCCGCCGCCGCCGGCCGCAAGATCGCGCTCGATCAGCACTCGGCGCGGGGCCGCGACGGCCTGACCGGCGCACGGCGTGCCGGCGACATCGGCTTTGCCTCGCTGCGCGGCGGCACCGCGGCCGGCGATCACAGCGTGATCTTTGCCGGCCCCTCGGAGCGCATCACGCTCTCCCATCATGCCGAGGATCGCGCGCTGTTCGCGCAGGGCGCGCTGAAGGCGGCGCTGTGGGCGCACGGCAAGAAGCCCGGCATGTATTCGATGACCGACGTTCTCGGGTTGAGTGACTGAGATCGCTCGTCGAGATCAAATCCAGCTAACGCGAAACGGAATCTGAAATGAGTGATCGACTTCTTGTGCTCGTTCGTCACGGTCAGAGCGATTGGAATCTGAAGAACCTGTTCACCGGGTGGAAGGACCCTGATCTCACCGAGCAGGGCATCCGTGAGGCCAAGGACGCCGGCCGCAAGCTGAAGGCGCAGGACCTGTCGTTCGACGTTGCCTTCACCTCCGACCTCACCCGCGCGCAGCACACGCTGAAGCTGATGCTGGAGGAGATCGGCCAGACCGGACTGCCGACCACGAAGAATCTCGCGCTCAACGAGCGCGACTACGGCGATCTCTCCGGCCTCAACAAGGACGATGCCCGCAAGAAATGGGGCGAGGACCAGGTGCTGATCTGGCGTCGTTCCTACGACGTGCCGCCGCCCGGCGGCGAAAGCCTGAAGGACACGCTGGCGCGCACGCTGCCCTATTATGTGCAGGAGATCCTGCCCGGCGTGCTGCGCGGCCAGCGCACGCTGATCGCCGCCCACGGCAACTCGCTGCGCGCGCTGATCATGGTGCTGGAGAAGCTTTCGCCGGAGCAGATCCTCAAGCGCGAACTCGCCACCGGCGCGCCGGTGGTCTATCGCCTCAACGCCGATTCCACCGTTGCGTCGAAGGTCGATCTGGCGGGGTAGGCAACGTGTGATCCGTCATCCTGAGGAGCGCGAAGCGCGTCTCGAAGGATGTACGGCCACCAGCCGGGCGGTCGACCCTTCGAGGCTCGCTTACGCGAGCGCCTCAGGGTGACGGCGAGAGACCGTACGGTCTCGCTCTAGCGGCGATCAGTGCAATCCCACCTGGCCGGCTTCCCAGCCCAGCATCGCCTGCTTGCGGGTGATGCCCCAGTGGTAGCCGGTCAGGGCGCCGCTCTTGCCGAGGGCGCGATGGCAGGGCACCACGAACGACACCGGGTTGCGGCCGACCGCGGCGCCGACGGCGCGCGAGGCCTTCGGGCTGTTGATGTTGCAGGCGATGTCGGAATAGCTCACCGCGCGGCCCATCGGGATCTTGAGCAGCGTTTCCCACACCCGCACCTCGAAGTCGGTGCCGATCAAGACGACGCGCAGCGGCTGGTCGGCCCGCCACAACCTTGTATCGAACACGCGCTGCGCCATTGCGGTGGTGCCGTCGGTGTCTTCGACATAGGTTGCGTTCGGCCAGCGCCGCTTCATGTCCGCGAACGAGGTCTGCTCGTCGCCGGGATCGGCGAAGGCAAGCCCCGCGAGCCCGCGGTCCGTTGCGATCACGATCGCGGTGCCGAACGGCGACGGATGGAAGCCGTAGCGCAGCGTCATGCCGCCGCCGCCGGTCTTCCATTCGCCGGGAGACATCGCCTCATGCGTGACGAACAAATCGTGCAGCCGTCCCGGCCCCGAGAGGCCGGAGTCGAGGGCCGCGTCGAGCACGCTGGCGGAATCGCGCAGCAGGTTCTTGGCGTGGTCCAGCGTCAGCGCCTGCATGAAAGCCTTCGGCGTCAGCCCGGCCCAGCGGCGGAACAGATGGTGCAGTTCATCCGGCGTGACGGCGGCGGCATCGGCCATTGCTTCGATGGTCGGCTGGGTCCGCCAATGCTCCGAGATGAACGCGATGGCGCGCCGCACCGAATCGTAGTCGCGCAGCGCGGCGTTCTGGAGGCCCGGCTTGGCCAGGCGCTGGTCATGTATGGCGAGTGTCATCATGGTGTCTGATTTAAGAGCCATGGCGCATCCAAACCACCCGATTTCCGACAAGCGCGCTTAGGTGATGGGGTTGTAAGTGGGGCCGCGCTTGGCAGTGTTCAACGCGGCGGTCAAGGCTTTGGAAAAGCTAGCCTTTTCGTCCGGGCTCAGGAAGCTGCCGACGCTGACCCGGCGGCCCCGGGACACCAGGTAAAGCCGCTCGATACCGAACTCCTCATGCGAGATCTGCTCGAACCGCACCCACAGCGGATTGAGCACCCATTCGGCGACATGGCCGCGGTGGCTGATCCGGCGCACCCGCAGTTCCGACGGCGTGACGGTGATCTCCTCGCTCGCCCTGGCGCTGCGGAAATTGACCTTGAAGGCCCAGTAGATCACCAGCACATCGAGCCCGAAGAAGCCGAAGATCGGCCAGGCGCCCAGCCACCAGAACACCGCGCCGGCGATGAAGCTGATCACGGTGACGAGCGACATCAGCACGATGAAGCCGGTGCGGTTCAGCGAGCGATGCGGCGTCAGCAGCGCCGAGAACAGTTTTGGCTCGGCCTCGGTGCCGGTCGCCTCGGCGTCTCTCGCGGGATCAAAGTCGTTGCCTGCGGTCATGACGTATCAGTATATCCCGTTCATGGCCAAAATCATCCGCTCTCAACGCGCCAGCACGCCAAGCGTTCGGTCGGCGCCGAAGAAGAAAGTCGCGAAAGCGGCAAAGCCGCTGTCCAAACGCGCGGCAAAGAAAGCGCCGGCAAAGGCCGCCAAGAAAGCTGCAAAGCCCAAGCCATGGACGGCGGAGGAGGTCTACGAGGTCTTCGACCGGTTCCGCAAAGCCAATCCCGAGCCGAAGGGCGAGCTCGAGCACCTCAACCCCTACACGCTGCTGGTTGCGGTGGTGCTGTCGGCGCAGGCGACCGACGCCGGCGTCAACAAGGCGACGCGGCCGCTATTCGAGGTCGCCGACACTCCGGAGAAAATGGTTGAGCTCGGCGAAGACAAAGTGCGCGAGTACATCAAGACCATCGGGCTCTATCGCAACAAGGCCAAGAACGTCATCGCACTTTCCGAGAAGCTGATCGCCGAATTCGGCAGCCAGGTGCCGCGCACCCGCACTGAGATCGAATCGCTGCCCGGCGCCGGCCGCAAGACCGCGAATGTCGTGCTCAACATGGCGTTCGGCGAGCACACGATGGCGGTCGACACCCACGTATTTCGCGTCGGCAATCGCACCGGCCTCGCGCCCGGCAAGACGCCGCTCGAGGTCGAGCTCGGATTGGAGAAGGTGATCCCGACGGAGTTCATGCTGCACGCCCATCACTGGCTGATCCTGCATGGCCGCTACACCTGCCTCGCCCGCGGCCCGCGTTGCGAAGTATGTCTGATCAATGATCTCTGCCGGTGGCCGGAGAAGACCGTCTGAGCCATGGTCGTGATCATGTGTTACTAGGTTCGTCCCTGGTTTCGGTGCGTGCTTGAGGGGAGTGTGGTGTGGCAGAGCAGGTTCAAGACGGTCCGTCACAAGCCACCCAGACCACCGCCGCTCCGGCGGCAGCGCCAGCCACGCCGAAATCTGCGACGAAGGGCTTCTGGGGCCGCTTCGCTATCCCTCTGTTCGCAGTGCTCGTAGCGCTTGCATTCGTTGCGATCGCGACCAGCCGCTGGAACGCGTGGGTCGGCGCCGCCACGATCCAGACCACCGATGATGCCTATGTGCGGGCCGAACTCACCCAGCTCTCCAGCCGCGTCTCAGGCGAGGTGCTCACGGTCGCCGTCTCCGATTTCCAGCGCGTCAAGGCCGGCGATCTCCTGGTGCAGATCGATCCTGCCGATTACCGGGCGCAGGTTGCGCAGGCCGAGGCCGGCGTGGTCGGTGCGCAGGCCGCGCTCGACAACCTCAACAACCAGGTCGAGCTGCAATACGCGACCATCGCGCAGGCTGAAGCGTCGCGACTGTCCGCGGAGGCGCAGGAGACTTTGGCGCGGCAGGAGGAAGAGCGTCAGCACTCGTTGTCGCAAACCGATGCCGGCACGTTGCAGCGCCTTGAACAGGCCACTGCGGCTTACGCCAAGTCGCAGGCCGACGTGAAGGCCAGCCGCGCGGTGATCGCCGCGCAGCGCCATCAGCTCGAGGTCCTGCAAGGCACCAAGAAGCAGCGCGCCGCCGACCTCGACGCCGCCAAGGCGCTGCTGGCATCGGCCAAGCTCAAGCTCGGATACACCAGGATCGCCGCGCCGTTCGACGGCGTCACCGGCGAGCGCCAGGTGCAGCCGGGCGACTACGTCAACATCGGTACCAACCTGGTCAATGTCGTGCCGCTGCCGAACGTCTATGTGATCGCCAACTACAAGGAGACCCAGCTGACCAACGTCAGACCGGGCCAACCGGTCGAGGTCACCGTGGATACGTTCTCGGGCCAGAGGTTGCGCGGCACCGTCGAGCGCATCGCGCCGGCGAGCGGATCGCAATTCGCGCTGCTGCCACCCGACAACGCCACCGGCAACTTCACCAAGGTGGTGCAGCGCATTCCGGTGCGCATCCAGTTCGACAAGGGCCAGCCGTTGCTCGAACGTCTGCTGCCCGGTATGTCGGTGGTGACGCGGATCAATACCGGTGAGGCGGTCGCCAATGCCGGAAAATAATGACGACCGTCACAGCGGTCCGGTCTCGCGCGGCGACGTCGCGCGCTATCCGGTGTTCGCGGTCGTTGCCGTGCTGCTCGGCGCGTTCCTGGCGAATTTCGACAGCCGCCTGACCACGGTCGGGCTGCCTGATTTGCGCGGCGCGTTCTCGCTCACCTTCGACGAGGGCGCGTGGCTCTCGACCGCGGCGATCGGCTCGCAGATCTTCGTCGCGCCTGCGGTCGCCTGGCTTGCCACCGTGTTCGGCCTGCGCCGAGTGCTCGGCATTCCGAGCCTGGTCTATGCCGTGGTCTCGTTGACCATCCCGTTCGTGCACGACTACACGTCGCTGATTGCGCTCAGCATCGCGCACGGCATGCTGCTCGGCACCTTCGTGCCGGCGACCTTGATGATTATCCTGCGCAACCTGCCGATCCGCTGGTGGGTGCCGGCGATCGCGTTGTATTCGATCCGCGTCGGCTTTGCGCTCGACTCGTCGAGCTCGCTGGTCGGCTTCTATGTCGAGCATCTCGGTTGGCAGTGGCTGTATTGGCAGGGCGTGGTGATTGCGCCGCTGATGGGCCTGATGGTCTATCTCGGCACGCCGAACGAGCCGGTCAATCGCGACCTGCTGCACCATGCCGATTGGGGCGGCATGCTGCTGCTCGGCGCTGGCGTCGCGATGGTCTATGCCGGGCTCGACCAGGGCAACCGGCTGGACTGGCTGTCGTCGGGCACCGTGATGGCGCTCTTGATCGGCGGCGGGCTCTTGATCACCGCCTTCATGATCAACGAGATGGTGGCGCCCCGGCCCTGGGCGCATTTCAACGTGCTGTTCTCGCGCAATATCGGGCTCTCGCTGATCGTCATCCTCTTGTACACGCTGACCAGCCTGTCGAATTCGTCGCTGGTGCCGAATTTCCTCGGCGCCATCGGCGCGCTTCGGCCGGAGCAGTCGGGCGTGCTGCTGTTCATCTACGGCGCGCTGCCGATGTTCGTGCTGGTGCCGATCTCGATCCTATTGCTCCGCCACCTCGATCCACGCATCGTCGTGGTGCTCGGATTCTCGGCCTTCGCGGCCGCCAATCTCTGGGGCACGCAGCTGAGCCACGTCTGGGCACGGGAGGATTTCGTCGGCATCGTCCTGCTCACATCGATCGGGCAGGCGTTCACGCTGCTGCCGATCATCATCATGGCGTTGTCCAATTCGGATCCGTCGCGGGCGACGGCGTTCGCGGCCTATATCCAGATCATGCGGCTCGGCGGTGCCGAGATCGGCGTGGCCCTGATGGGAACGTGGCTGCGCGTTCGCGAGCAGATCCATTCGAACTATCTCGGACAGCACGTCCAGAACGGCGACGTCGACGTCGTGAACTTGCTGAAGCGGTTGGCCGGTGAATTTTCCGGCCACGGCGTCGGGGCGGCGATGGCGCGGGCCGTCGGCAGGCTGGCGGCGCTGGTGCAGCGCGAGGCCAACACGCTCGCCTACATTGACGGCTTCTGGCTGTGCTTCTGGCTCGCGATCGCGGCGCTGTTCATTGTGGCCCTGATCACGCGTGCGCCGCAGGGCCCGCTGTCGCCGGTGCCGCTCGGCTTCATCAGGAATCTGCTGCGCAAGCCGGGCGCCGCCGCGTCCTGATTGCCGAACGGCGCGGCTGTCGCTGCCGGGGTCAATTTATAGTGACTGCCGCGCTCCCTCTATCTCGCCGGCGCCTGAAATATTTTGCACGTCGCGTGGTTCCACAACCGGGGGAACTGGAGCCACGATGATCGAGACCAAGCAGACGGCCGCACTTGTTTCCATGGCGACGGCGGTTCCACCGCATCTATTCCATCAAGGGCAAGTCCTGCAGGCCGCGCGCAATCTTCTCGCCGACCGCTATCCCGAGTTCGAGACGCTCTCCAGCCTGTTCGCCAACACCGGCATCCAGCATCGCCATGGCGTGAAGCCGATCGAATGGTATCTCGAACGGCGCGGTTGGCCGGAGCGGACGCAGGCGTTCCTGGAAGGCGCGGAGGCGCTGTTCGTCGATGCCGCCGGCAAGGCGCTCGCGCGCGCCGAACTGACCGGCAGCGACATCGATACCGTGGTGACGGTGTGCTCGACCGGCATCGCCACGCCGACGCTGGAGGCGCGCGTCGCCGGCAAGCTCGGCCTGCGGCCGGATGTGTCGCGTGTGCCGGTGTTCGGCCTCGGCTGCGCGGGCGGCGTGTCGGGCCTCTCGATCGCGGCGCGGCTGGCGCAAGCGCGGCCGGGCGCGAATGTGCTGCTGGTCGCGCTCGAGCTCTGCACGCTCGCGGTCCGCCATGATGAATTGACCAAGGCGAATATCGTTGCCGCCAGCCTGTTCGGCGATGGCGCCGCGGCGATCGTGCTGCGCGCCGGCGACGGCGGTGCGACGCGGATCGAGGCGGCCGGCGAAAAGCTGTGGCCGGATACGCTCGGCATCATGGGCTGGACGGTCGATCCGGAAGGATTCGGCGTGGTCTTTCAGCGCACCATTCCGGATTTCGTCCGCGACCATGTTGGACCCGCCGTTGCCGAAATTCTCGCGCGGATGCAGCTGACGACCGATGACGTCGACCGCTTCCTCTGTCATCCCGGCGGCTCCAAGGTCATCGCCGCGCTGGAGCGGGCGCTCGCGCTCGATCAGGGCACGCTCGATCACGAACGCGATGTCATCGCGGCTTGCGGCAACATGTCGGCCCCGACGGTGCTGTTTGTCCTCGAACGCGCCCGCGCCAAGGGCTTGCCGTCGCGCGCGCTGCTCACCGCGCTCGGGCCAGGCTTCACCCTCAGCTGCGTTGCGCTGAGGCACGCGGCGTGAGCTTCGCCTCGGTCATCCTTGCGCTGGTCACGCTGCAACGCCTCGGCGAGCTCGCGCTGTCCCGTCGCAACACGGAGCGGCTGTTGGCGCAAGGCGCGATCGAGGTCGGCGCCGGTCACTACCCGCTCATCGTGCTGCTTCACGCCGGCTGGCTGACCGCGCTGTGGATCTGGGGCCGCAACCAGGATGTCAACCTGGCTGCATTAGCGGCTTTCGTGGCACTGCAAGGCTTGCGGCTGTGGATCCTCGCCGCGCTCGGACCGCGATGGACCACGCGGATCATCGTGTTGCCGGGTGCGCCGCTGGTCGTATCCGGGCCGTACCGGTACTTTCCGCATCCCAACTATGCCGTCGTCGTCGCTGAAATCGCGCTGCTTCCGCTCGCACTGCACCTGCCCGTATTGGCGTTGATCTTCACCGTCCTCAATTGTGCGGTGCTCGCCGTCCGAATTCGCGCCGAGAGCCGTGCGTTGTCGGTTTCCGACTGGCCACGCGTCAGCACGCCATGAGCGAGCGGGCAGATCACCCAGCCGACAGCCCATCGGCTGCGACCTGGGCGGGCTTCCTGCTGATGTGCCTCGGCATGTTCATGGCGATCCTCGACATCCAGGTCGTGGCAACCTCGCTGCCGACGATCCAGCGCGCGCTTGCGATCTCGCCTTCGGCAATGAGCTGGATCCAGACCGCCTATCTGATCGCCGAGGTGATCGCGATCCCGCTGACCGGACTGTTCACCCATGCGCTATCGCTGCGATGGCTGTTCGTCATCGCCGTCAGCCTGTTCATCGTCGCGTCCGTCGGCTGCGCCTTCAGCGGCGGCTTCGCCGTGCTGCTGACGTTCCGCGTGCTGCAGGGATTCTCCGGCGGCGTTCTGATCCCGGCGGTATTCTCCGCCGTGTTCACGCTGTTTCCGGCGCGCCTGCATCCGGTCGCCACCACGATCGGCGGCGCCGTCGCCGTGCTCGCGCCGACCGTTGGACCCGTTGTCGGCGGCTGGATCACGCAAACCTGGTCGTGGCCGTGGCTGTTCCTGATCAATCTGGTTCCGGGGATAATTGCGGCCCTGGTCACGCCGTTGCTGCTTCCGAAGGAGGGGATGCACCTTCGCGCGTTCTCAAGGCTGGACAAATCGTCGCTGATCCTGCTCGCAGCGGTCCTTGCAAGCTTCATGATCGGGCTGAAGGAAGCGCCGCAGCGCGGCTGGGCCTCGATGCTCTGCCTCAGCCTGCTGATCGGAAGCATTGCCGGGATGGCGCTGCTGATCCGGCGCACGCTCCGCGCGGCGGATCCGATCGCGCAATTGACCCTGTTCCGGCGGCGCTCGTTCGCGATCGGTTGCGCCTTGAGCTTTTGCCTCGGCATCGGCCTCTACGGATCGACCTATCTGATGCCGGTATTCCTCGGCTTTGTCCGCCGCCATGACGCCTTCGAGATCGGCACCATCATGCTGGTCACGGGAGCCGCGCAGCTCGTCGCCGCGCCGCTGGCGGCCTTCCTCGAAAGTCGCGTCGGCGCGCTGGTGTTGACCGGCACGGGCTTTGCCTTGTTCGCGCTCGGTCTCGGATTGAGCGCCTTCCAGCCACGTACGGCCGATTTCGGCGAGATGCTCTGGCCGCAGGTCGTGCGCGGCGTCGCGATCATGTTTTGCCTGCTGCCGCCGACGCGTTTTGCGCTGGGCAGCCTGCCGGAGGCCGAAATTGCCGACGCCAGCGGACTGTTCAACCTGATGCGCAATCTGGGTGGCGCGATCGGGATCGCCCTGATCGACACGATCCTCTTCGGGCGCAGCCCGATCTATGGCGAGGATTTTCGTGCACGCTTGCTCGCAGGCGATGTGAACGCGGCACAGGCGATCGGGCTCGATCCGATGTTGCTGATCAACCGTCCGCCGGGGCCGCCGGACGATGCCACGGTGGCGTTCGTCCGGCCGCTGGTCGAACGGGCGTCGCTCGCGCTCACCGTCAACGAGGCATGGGCGATGCTTGCCTGCGTGGCGATCGCAGGATTGCTGCTGGTGCCGTTCGCGCGCGACCGGGCGCCGGCGTCCGTCCAGGTGGCGCGGGAATGCGAGCTAGCAGGCTGTTGAAGAAGTCTTTGAGCGGCGCGCGATGAATGGGATGTTGTCGCCGTTGAGGAGGCAGATCTCCC
>NZ_JASGSR010000033.1:0-74191 GCF_040446015.1 Bradyrhizobium sp. INPA03-11B | reverse complement strand
TGTCGCGGCCCCAGCTCGACAGGTCGGTCAGCACCCCGATGCGCACGACGTCGTCGGAAACCTGGGCATGCGCGGCCGTCGTCATGACAGCGAGAATGGCTACCGCCAAAAATTGTCTCATCGTTCCTCCTCTGGATGTCCGCATTCTCTGGCGGGTCGATCCAGAATTAGGAATTATCAAATCTATTTGTCAATGGCGAATGTGTGAATGTTGTCACACAGTGGCCTCCTCGAATAAGGCGGCGCTTCACATTTGGTGAGCATACGCTTACATGGCTCATCCGGGATGGCACTGCGGGGCTTCCAGCTCACGCCAGAGCTTGCGGCAGTACCAAGTCACTATGAACAGGGGAATTTTCGCGGACGGCGATGCGCTTCGCCGCCCGCGCGGAGCCAGCCTTCATTGGGATCGGCTCTTGCGGGGGCGGTGCACGAAGAGCGTCGGCGGGCCGCGATCATAGACGGAACATGTTGAGACAGCTCTTCGCGCCACAGCTCGTTATTCTCTACGTGCTGGTGGCCTCCACACTCTACGTCCACTTCCGCGGCAGACAACGGCTGCGCTTCGCCCGCCAGCTCGGCGATCACTCGACCTATCTCGCACCCTACAATGTGCTGATGTATGCGGGCTCCGCTGTGCCCAACACGCCGGTGATTCCGGTCGAGCAGTTTCCCGAGCTGAAGAAGCTCTCCGACAATTGGGAGACGATCCGCGACGAGGCGACGCGCCTGTTCGACGAGGGCTTCATCCGCGCCGCGGCCAAGAACAACGACTGGGGCTTCTATTCGTTCTTCAAGAGCGGCTGGAAGCGCTTCTATCTGAAATGGTACGACGATTTCCTGCCGTCGGCGCGCACGCTGTGCCCGCAGACGGTGGAGCTGCTCAATTCGATCCCGAATGTGCACGGCGCGATGTTCGCGATGCTGCCGCCCGGCGGCAAGCTAGGGGCGCATCGCGATCCGTTCGCCGGCTCCTTGCGCTATCACCTCGGCCTCGTGACGCCGAATTCGGACCAGTGCCGCATTCTCGTCGACGGCGTCGAATGCGTCTGGCGCGACGGCGAGGCCTTCATGTTCGACGAGACCTTCATCCACAGCGCCGAGAACAAGACCGACGTCAACCGCATCATCCTGTTCTGCGACGTCGAACGGCCGATGAAGTACGGCTTCATGACCAGGATGAACCGCTGGGTCAGCCACAACATCGTCAAGGCGTCGGCGACCCAGAACGTCGACGGCGAGCATGTCGGCGCGCTGAACAAGGTGTTCGGCAAGCTCTATGAGCTCCACCTCGGCAGCCGCAAGGTCAAGGAATGGAATCGGAACGTGTACTACACGCTCAAATATTCCGTGACCGCGCTGGTCCTCGGTCTGATCGTGGTGTCGGCGCTGCGCTGATCGCAGCGGGGTTGCCGTGTTGAAAGCAAGAGCTCCGGGGCTTTGCTCTTGTCGGGTCACAGCCGCGTGACGTCCGCTTACCTGGAACTTGAGCGCGTCCCGGTTTGCCGCAAAGCACAGTGCCGACATGGCAGTGGCGTGGATTTTGCCTCTCAGCTGGGGCCTTAACTGACCCAGAAAGGTAGCTTGGAGATTTCATGCAAGGCCAAACACAGGGAAATCTGAAGTACCCGGGATCGACGCTGATCAAGTCGTCCGATGGTTTGGGCTGGTCGACAATATCGGCGGACTTGCGAACACATCGCAGCTGGCAAGGGCAGCCTACTGCCGTTGCCGCGCACGTCGAAGTGACCGTCGCGGTCTGCGGTTCGGACGACGGGGTCGCAACCTGCAAGGTGGCCGGCAAATGGCAGCCCGTGCCGCTGAGGACGGGGATGATATGGCTCAATCCGATCGGAGCTAAAGCTGACGAGATACGCATCTCGTCGACAGGGGTGCGTGCCTTGCACCTGTATGTACCGACGTCCACCTTCGCGCGGCTGAGCCACGACTACAATCTGCCGCTACAGCCCGGCAATTCGATCCGCTACTCGTCGGGTCTGCAGGACGAAATGATCCGGCAGATTGGGCTGTCCATGATGGCAGAGATGGAGTGTCCGACCGCTGCGGGACGCATGCTGGCGGAGACGTCGTCACTGTTCCTCACGGCGCGTCTTTTGCAAGCGCACGCGGAGACCGCGATAACCGGTGGAGCGTCGACCGACTCGCGCCGCTTGGAAATCGGCAGGCTGAAGCGCGTTCTTGCCTACGTCGAGGAACACCTCGCTGAGGAAATCATGGTGGCCGATCTCGCTGACGTCGCCTGTTTGAGCATCTTTCATTTTACCCGCGCATTCGCCGCTGCAATCGGTGTACCTCCACATCGCTACGTCAGCCAACGACGCCTCGATATGGCGAAGGCCTTGATCGCAGCCGGTACGTCGTCCCTGAGCCAGATCGCGCTCAAGTCGCGCTTCTCCTCGCAATCTAGCTTCACGCGAGCCTTCAAGCGCGCGACCGGCGTCACCCCGGCGGAGTATCGGCAAAAGGCGCTGTAGCGGCGCCACGGGGCAAGATCGGTCAAAACAACAGCAGGCGAGGGACAGACGCTTCTCGGCGCTACGGTCTACTTATCTGCCAGAGCCTGCTCTCGTCTCTACCGCGAGATCAGGCTTCGCAGACAAAGAGACGGAGCCATCCCGTGAGTCGAATTTCCAAACTTGCAGCCTTGATCGTCGGAGCAAATCTCGTGACCCATGTTGCCACAGCGGCCCCGGATGCCGCGACCGATCCGCGGATTGATCCCCAAATTCGATCCTTCCTCGCCAAGATCAACAAGGACGGAAGTCCGTTCTGGGAGCTGCCGCAGCCGAAGCCGCAGGAGATTCTCTCCGGCCTGCAGTCGCAGTCGGCCGTCGATATGTCCGGCGTCACCACGACCGAGCGAACGATCAGCCAGGACGGCCGCGAGGTGAAGCTGTACATCATGAAGCCGGAGCGCGTCGCGGAGAAGCCCGGGGTGCTGGTCTTCATCCACGGCGGCGTCTGGATCGTCGGCAACTTCCAGAATCACCAGCGCCTGTTGCGCGACCTCGTCGTCGGTTCGGGGCAGATTGGCGTATTTGTCGAATACACGCCGCTTCCGTCGGCGAAATTTCCGACGCAGTTGGAGGAATGCTATGCTGCCCTAAAATGGGTGGCTGCGCATGCGGGCGAGTTCGGTGCGGATGGCAGCCGCATCGCAGTGGCCGGCAATTCGGTCGGCGGCAACATGACCGCCGCGCTGACTTTGATGGCGAAGGATCACAGCGGTCCCAATATCGGCTACCAAATCCTCTTTGTGCCGGCGACCGATGCAAGCGTCGATACGGAGTCCTATCACCAGTACGGGACTGGACGCTTCCTTGCACGCGCTTTCATGAAATATGGCTGGGACCTCTACGCGCCGGACGCCCGGACACGAGACAATCCTTACGTCTCTCCGCTCCGCGCCAGCATCGATCAGCTCAAGGGCCTGCCGCCCGCTCTCGTGATCACCGCTGAGAACGATCCGCTTCGCGACGAGGGGGAGGCCTATGCGCGGAAGCTGAAGCAGGCAGGCGTCAGCGTCGACGCGGTTCGCTATAACGGCACGATACATGACTTCGTGCTCCTGAACGCTCTGCGCCATGAGCCCTCCACCGAGGCCGCGATCGAACAGGCCAACAGGGGCGTACGCGAGCATCTTCAAGCCGTCGTGAACTGACCGGTGCAATCTACGGCACGCTGAAATATTCAGCGACCGCACTGATCCTCGGGCCTGATCGTGGTGTCGGCGCTGCGCTGATCGCAGCCGCGGTTGCCGTGCTGAAAACAAAAGCCCCGGAGCATGCTCCGGGGCTTTTTGTCTGGGGCGTGAGCTGTGAGGCGCGACAGCGTCAGTCGCGTTCGAAGACCTTGGCGCCGGGGTAGACGCGCCTGGCGTAGGCGACGACCCACTCCCGGTCCTGGGTTTCCAGGAACGGAGTTCGGATCTTGCACGACCCGACGATGAGGTGCCACAGGCCATCCAGCTTCTGAATATTGACGATCATCTGAGTGTTCCTCGAGAACCCGCATTCCAGTCGATACTTGCTGCCCGCGATAGTCGTGCGCTGCGCTCCCCGGAGCAGTGATCCTGATCACAGATTTCGCAACGCAAGTCGCGCCCACCGAGAATTCTGTCGCAGGTCGTGCCGGAACAGCGACGTTGGCAGCCGTGCATCCGATGAAGTAGTCGCGAGTATAAGAATCACTCGCCATCGCTCTACTGTACGAGCGTAAGCGCAGGGCACCACAAGGAATCAGCGAGGCTATACCAAGGTATGCCGATGTTTGTCCGGCGGTGTTGCAGCGGTGCATTGCCTGAGTGACTTTTCCACGACGTCCATCTGCCCAGCCGCGATGCCGGGTACCGTTCAACTTTGCGCGGCCCGGCAGCTTTCGTGCTCCGATCCGTTACATGAGGGTGATACAGTTTCATCAGGCATTTCGCATTGAGGGGACCTGTCATGTCGGAGACTGCAGGAGTTTTCGCCACCACCGCGCTCAGCGGCTACGAGCTGCTGGCCGATCCGCAGTTGAACAAGGGCACGGCGTTCTCCGAGGCGGAGCGCGAGGCGTTCGACCTGCACGGCCTGCTGCCGCCGAACATCCTGACGCTGGACGAGCAGGTCTCACGCCGCCTCGAGGCGTTGCGCGGCTACGAGACCGACATCGAGCGCTATGCCTTTCTGCGCGAATTGCAGGACACCAACGAGACGCTGTTCTACGCGCTCCTGGTCGGCAATCTGGAAGAGCTGCTGCCGATCGTCTACACGCCGACCGTCGGCGAGGGCTGCCAGAAATTCAGCCGGCTGTTTCGCAAGCCGCGCGGCCTGTTCCTCAGCATTCCGCACCAGCACCGGATCGACCGCATTTTCGCCCATCCGCGCTTCGATCACGTCGAGGCGATCGTGGTGACCGACGGCGAGCGCATCCTTGGCCTCGGCGATCAGGGCGCCGGCGGCATGGGCATCCCGATCGGCAAGCTTGCACTCTACACCGGCTGCGGCGGCCTGCATCCGGCGACCACCCTGCCGATCATGCTCGACGTCGGCACCGACAATCCGGACTGCCTGGCCGATCCGCTCTATATCGGTTGGCGCAACGAGCGCGTCCGCGGCCAGCAATATGACGACTTCATCGAGGCGTTCGTCTCGGCGGTGGTGAAGCGTTGGCCGCGCGTCCTGCTGCAATGGGAGGATTTCGCCAAGAACAACGCGACGCGGATGCTCGAGCGCTATCGCGACCGGCTCCTGACCTTCAACGACGATATCCAGGGCACCGCGGCGGTGGCGACCGGCGCCTTGCTCTCGGCCATCAACGTCACCGGCGTGCCGCTCACCGAGCAGCGCGTCGCCGTACTCGGCGCCGGCTCCGCCGGCTGCGGCATCGCCAGCCTGATCCGCGCCGCGATGGTCGATGCCGGCCTGTCCGAGAGCGAGGCGGCGAAGCGCTTCTACATGGTCGACCGCGACGGGCTGCTGCTCGAGGGCATGAGCGGGCTCGCCCCGTTCCAGCTCCCGTTCGTGCAGAGCAAGCCGGCGATCGCGGGCTGGCAGCTCAGCCATCCCGACAAGATCGCGCTGCTCGACGTCGTGCGCAACGCGAGGCCGACCGTGCTGATCGGCGTCTCCGGCCAGGCCGGCGCATTCTCCGAGCCGATCGTCCGCGCGATGGCCGAGTGCAACAACCGCCCGGTGATCTTCCCGCTGTCCAACCCGACCTCGCGCGAGGAAGCGACGCCGGTCGACATCGAGGCCTGGACCGAGGGGCGGGCGCTGATCGGCGTCGGCAGCCCGTTCCCGCCGATCACCCGCGACGGTGCGCGCTTCAAGGTCGACCAGACCAACAACTCCTACATCTTCCCGGGTGTCGGCGTCGGCGCGCTCGCGGTCGGCGCCAGCCGGGTCAGCGACGGCATGTTCATGGCCGCCGCCAAGGCGCTCGCCAGCGTCTCGCCGGCCCGCAACAATCCGAAGCACAATCTGCTGCCGCCGGTCAGCGCGCTGCGCGAGGTGGCGCTGACGGTCGCGCTGGCGGTGGCGCTGCAGGCGCACAAAGAGGGGCTCGCCAAGGATATTCCGATCGACCAGGTCGAGGCCAGCATCCACGCCAAGGTCTGGACGCCGCGCTACGTTCCCTATCGGCGCAGCGATCGGCCCTAGGGCCGGATGGCTGCGTCCTGTCGGTCGCGCGCGCCCCGCCTTGACGTGATCCGGCCGACAATGAGGGCGCCGAGGCCGAAGCAGACGCAGAGCGCGCAGACTGATGTCCATCCGCCATGCGTCCAGGCAACGCCGGCCAGCGCGGAGCCTGCGGCTCCGCCGAGGAAGAACAACCCGGTATAGAGCCCGTTGAGGCGGCCGCGAATGTCCGGACGCAAGCTGTTGACCGCGTGCCGTCCCAACGTCTGATCGCCGATCACGCCGAGGTCGACGATGATCGCAGCCAGAACCAAGAGCAGCAGCGAAGTGCCGCGGTCCGTCGCCGGATCGAAGCCAAGGCGATCCGCACCGAAGATGAGGGCGAGGCCGGACCCAGCAACCACGCAGAGATGGGCAAGACGCGTCGCCGTCTCGTCGAGATGCCGATCGGCGGCCCACCCGGCGACCGGCGCCACGATCGCCCCGCCGATACCTGCAAGGGCAAATGCGCCGATCCCGATCTGTCCCAACCCGAACGGAGGCGCCGCGAGCAGCAGCGGCACGCCGGTCCAGAAGGCGCCGAAGGCCCCCATGCACAACGCCTGGCACGCCGCGCGCCGTTGCAGCACCGGCTCACTGCGGAGGACGATCCAGAGCGAGGAGATCAGTTCGCGAAAGCTCAAGCGGCTGGCTTGCGAACGCGCAGGCACGATGAATGCACAGGCAAGGCAGACCGCCGCGAGCGCAGCGGCGTCGGCGAGGTAAGCTCCGCGCCAGCCGAAGAAGCTGGCCGAGAGGCTGGCGCTCGGTCGCGACAACAGTACGCCGATCATCAGCCCGCTCATGACCCTGCCGATCACGCGGCCGCGCTCCGCCGGCTCCGCAAGACTGGCCGCGAGCGGCACGACCATTTGCGTGGCGCTGGTCGTCAGCCCCACCACGAACGCGCTGAGCAGGAAGAGCGTCGCCGAGGGCGAGCAGGCCGCGGCCGCCAGCGCAAGGGTCCCGGTCAGGAGCGTCGTCAACATGACGGAGCGCATCCGGAAGATATCGATCAACGGGACGAGCAGCACGAGCCCGGCGGTGTAGCCCAGCATCGGCATCATGGCGATCAGGCCGGCGGCGCTTTCCGTCAGCCCGAACGACGTGGCGATCGGAGCCGAAAGAGACTGCGCGGCGAACAGCGGCAGCACGATCACCGCGATCGCCGCGCTCAGTGCGGCTGTGAGAGCACTCTGCATCGTCGTCAAGAGATCCCGAGACGTTGGATGGTTACAGCGGCTTCATCAGATCCGCGGCGGTCGCGTCGCGCGGCGCGATATAGATCGCGAGCAGGGTCGCCGGCTCGGTCGGACTCGGGTTTCGCGAAACACGATGAATGGCGCCGGCCGGCTCCCACCAGGCTTCGCCGGCGCTGTAGGTGCGTTCGGGGCCATCGCCGACCTGCGATGCCACCATGCCCGATACGACGTAGGCCATCACGCCGTTGGCATGGGCATGCACGGGCGATCCCGTTCCCGGAGGATATGTCACCTCCACGAGCGTGATGTCGCGCGCCGGATCGCCAGGCAGCCCCTGCTTGATCACGTCGCGCCGGGAGGACTGTTTGGTCCCTGATGCGGCCCGTTGCGGCTGCGCATTGGCGTCCGATCCGCGGGCAGCGGCGAGGGCCGCAAGCAGCGCTGCGATCGAGGCGCGATTGAAGTCGCGTCGAAGGATGGTGGATGTCATGTCGAGGGCTCCTGATGTTGTCCAAGCGCACCATCTAGCGGCAGGATGGCCTATCCATAAGGGCCAAGAGGCTGCATATTGACTAGGCCATGACGAAGCGACGGAAGAGACGGGTGACCGGGTTGGTTCGAGGCGGCGGCATGCCGCTTTCGCGCCAGCTCTATGAACGTTTCCGGCGCGCGATCGCGTCCGGGCAGCTACGGCCGGGCGACCGGCTGCCTTCGATCCGCGGTCTTGCCGCGGAACTTGCCATGGCGCGCGGCACGGTCGACGCCGCCTATGCCATGCTGGCCGGGGAGGGCTATGTCGTCACACGCGGTCAGGCGGGGACGATCGTGTCGCCGGAGCTGCGCGACGCCGCGGCGCTCGATGACGTCGCGACGTTTCCGGCCCGGTCCAGCAGCGGGCCGAGTGGGCGCGCCGAACCTCTGCTGCTGCAGATGGGGCTGCCTGCGATTGATCTCTTCCCGCGCAAGCTCTGGACCCATGTGATTGCGCGAGAGGCGCGGCGGAGCTCCGCTTCAGACATGGTGTATCCGGATCCGGCCGGCTTCGAACCGTTGCGGCAGGCGATCGCGGCTTATCTCGCATCCTCCCGCGGGATCGCGTGCGACTGGCGCCAGGTGCTGGTGACCAACGGGTTTCAGGGCGGCCTCGATCTGGCGCTGCGCATCCTGCTGCGGCGCGGCGACCGTGCGTGGATCGAAGACCCCTGCTTTCCGCCCGTGCGAGCCGCGCTCGAACTGGCCCGCGCCGGACTGGTCGCCGTGCCCATCGACTCCGAGGGTATGCGCGTCGGCGAAGGCATCAGGCAGGCGCGGCGGGCACGGCTCGCGGTCGTCACGCCGTCGCATCAAAGCCCGCTCGGCGTATCGCTTTCGTTGCCGCGCCGCATGGAACTGCTTCGGTGGGCGAACCAGGCGGACGCCTATGTCATCGAGGACGACTATGACAGCGAGTTCCGGTTCGTCGGCCGGCCGCTGCCGGCATTGAAGAGTCTCGATCGCGGCCAGCGGGTGATCTATTCGGGGACGTTCAGCAAGACGCTCTTTCCAGGCTTGCGGCTCGGCTACCTGGTTGTGCCAGATCGTCTGCTCGACAGCTTCATCGAGGTCAGCGCTGGCCATAGCAACGGCCTCAATCCCTTCGCGCAGCGGGTCGTTGCGGGCTTCATGACGGAAGGGCACTTCGCGCGCCATCTGAAGCGGATGCGGAAGCTGTACGCGGCGCGCCGCGCCGCACTGGCTGCCGCGCTGACCGCCGAATTCGGCGAACGCATCAGGATCGAGTTGCGGCCGGGCGGCATGCACCTGCTGCTTCGGTTCATGGACCGCGCGCACGATGCAAGGCTCGCGCAGCTTGCGCGGACAGATGGATTTGGTGCCGAGCCGTTGTCGAGCCGCAGCGTTCGGCACGACTGCGGGCAGGGCCTGCTGGTTGGCTTTACCAATGCGGCCGAAGCCGATGCGCCTGCGATCGCGCGGCGGCTCAAGCGCGCAATCGAGCCCGTGACCGAGCGGCGAGCGCGGGCCGACTAAAGTTCTAGGTTCTGCGTTCCATCCCGTTGGAACCTTCGGTGCGGCCATGTCGTTTGTGCTCAAACGACCCAAACGGTCAAAATCCACCCGGGGGGCTTGTCCGAGGGAGACGCTCCCATGGTAACACTCGGCTCGACACTCGACGCCAACCAACTCACACCAGCCGAGCATCAGCTCCAGTTGCGCCGCGCGGTGATCGCCTCCACGGTCGGCACCGCGATCGAATGGTATGACTTCTTCCTCTACAGCACCGTCACCGGCCTCGTCTTCGCAAAGCTGTTCTTTCCGCATTCCGATCCCTGGGTCGGCACGCTGGAAGCCTTCGCGATCTATGCGGTCGGCTTCATCGCGCGGCCGATCGGCGCTGCGATCTTCGGCCACTATGGCGATCGCATCGGCCGCAAGTCGACGCTGATCGCGACCCTGATGTTGATGGGGTTGGCCACCGCGGCGGTGGCATTGGTGCCGACCTATTCCAGCATCGGCATCTGGGGTGCGGTGATCCTCACCGTGCTGCGCTTCATCCAGGGCGTCGGCGTCGGCGGCGAGTGGGGCGGCTCAGTGCTGATGTCGATGGAATGGGCGCGCAATGATCGCTCGCGCGGCCTGATCGCCTCCTGGCCGCAATTCGGCGTGCCGTGCGGGCTGTTCCTCGCCAATCTTGCCGTGCTGGCTTTCAGCCAGATGTCGGGCGAGCAGTTTCTGGCCTGGGGCTGGCGCATTCCGTTTGCGCTCAGCATCATTCTGGTCGGCGTCGGCCTCTACATTCGGCTCGGCATTCTGGAGACGCCCGTCTTCACCAGGCTGCTGGCCGAACGTCAACTCGACCGCACGCCGATGCTGACCGTGATTAGGGACCATCCGAAGGAGATCCTGCTGTCCGCCTTCGCGCGCATGTCCGAGCAGGCGCCATTCTACATCTTCACCGCCTTCGTGTTCTCCTACGGCATCGGAACGCTGCATGTTTCGCGCGACTTCCTGCTGACCGCGGTGCTCGCAGCCTCGGTGCTGTCGTTCGTCTCGATCCCGCTGTGCGGGCATATCTCCGATCAGATCGGCCGCAAGAACATGTACATGATCGGCGCTGCCGTGACCGGCGTGTTCGGCTTCATCTACTTCGCGATGCTCAACACCGGATCGGAATCGATCATCTTCCTCGCGATCTTCCTGTCGCTGATTCCGCACGACATGCAGTACGGCCCGCAGGCCGCTCTGATCGCCGAGAGCTTTACCGGCCGCTTGCGCTACAGCGGCGCCTCGCTCGGCTACCAGCTCGCTTCGGTGATCGCCGGCGGTCCGGCACCGCTGATCGCGACCTGGCTGTTCGGCACGTTCCACTCGGCGACCGCAATCGCGGCCTATATCGCGGCTTGCGCCGTCATCACGCTGGTCGCGACCGCGCTGATGACCGACTACACCGGCAAGGACATCAACGCCGCGGCCGCGCATCAGCGGTGAGTCTGAGAAGCATGGGAGAAGCAGATGGTGAAATGGCGAAAGGAATCGGCGCTTGATCTCTATAACCTTGCCGCGGCGATCTTCCTGCTCGCCGCGCCGTGGTTGTTTGCGCATGCCAACCCGACGGCGGCGATCGATCTCAGGATCAGTGGTGCCGCCATCGCGATCATGTCGCTGGCGGCGATCGTCGCGTTCGCGATCTGGGAGGAGTGGATCAATCTGTTCGTCGGATGCTGGCTGATCGTCTCGCCCTGGCTGCTCGGCTTCACCCACACCCGCGCGATGCATTTTGCTATCGCCGCGGGTGCGGTGGTCGCGTTCATGGCGTTGCTCGAGCTGTGGCTCGAATACGAGAAGACGCATTTCGGCCCGGCCGCGCCACAGGCCGCCGAAAGACATTAGGAGCCGCCGCGGGCGCGATCGCGGATTGACCCTTTGAGCATGATCTCTCCGGAAAACCGCTTCGCACTTTTCCGGATCATGCTCTAGCAGCCGCGGCAAATGCCCCTGATCTTGCGGTCGACGATCGCATCCTCCTGATCGTTGATCTGCTGCGACGCCGATGTCGCCGCCGGAATGTCGGCGGCGCGTGGCTGGCGATGGCCAACCGGCGCCGACCACGGTCGCGTCGCGGTTTCATTTGAAGCGTAGGCGTTCGGCTCCTGCACCGCCGATTGTGCGAAGCAGGAGGTCGCCATTGCCGCAGACAGGATCGCAGCGAGGCCAATCTGTTTGCCTAGGCGCCAAAGATCGCTCATGAGAATCTCCATGTCGTCATCGCCGCGTTTGTGCGCGGCCCTGGTGAATGGAGTGCCGCTGTCATTCCGGTATTCCCCGCTCCGTCTGATGTGATGAGGCGATCGCGGTTCGGTGATCGCGCGTGAGGAAATATTTTCCAACGTTGACGGTCTTGGGTCACAGGAGCCGAGCTTGGTCGGCTTCATCCACGCGGAGAATTCCTATGACCAAATTGACCTTCGCTGCGCTTGCGCTGGTTGCGGCAGCTGCGTATTCGGCTCAGGCGTCGGCCGCCAACAACAATGCTGCGGCGCGGCGTGCCCATGCCTCGATGACGACGACGACGACACTGGTCAGCAGCAAGACGACCGATTGCGTGCGCGCGCCGAACGTCGGATCGTTCGCGACCGCGCCCTTCACCGAACCGCCCTGCATGCCCGGCACGATGCGCTGACCACACGCAGCGGAAAGCTCCGGACCACTGGTCCGGGGTTTCCCGGCCATGCGGGGGCGTCGGGATGTGACCGGGATTGAGCGTGACCCACGTCACAGGCAGGCTGCTCCTATCATGCGAACAGTGCGGCGTCGGAGCTGGCGCATGGTGCCCGGCCCGAGTTCAAGGAGACGTCGCATGACACGCAATTCGCTTATTGCTTTCGCTGCCGTTGTCGCGTTCGGCGTTACCGCGCTGGGCTCCGCACAGGCGGGCAGACTTCCCATGGTGCCGCCGAAGAATGTGGGCGCGAAACTGCCGCCGGGCGGTTCGGGTGGCCCGCATCGCCAGCCGGTCGATCCGCCGCCCTACCTCGGAACGGATTACAGCGGTGATAGTGCCGGTGGCAGCGGAGGTGGCGGATATTTCGGCGACCCCAATCATCCCGGCCACGAGCAGTTCTGAAAACGCAAACGGCCCCGAACCAGGTTCGGGGCCGCGGTCTGCGGGCGGATTGGATCCGGAGGCTACTCGGGCTTGCCGATCGTCACAGCGAGCTTGCCGACGCCGTCGACGCCGCATTCGAGCTTGTCGCCCACCTGCAGCTGCGAAACGCCGGCGGGCGTGCCGGTCATGATGATGTCGCCGGCAGCGAGCTTCACCTGCTGCGAGAGCTGCCAGATGATCTCAGGCACGTTCCAGATCAATTCGTTGAGGTCGCCCTTCTGCGCTTCCTTGCCGTTGACGGTGAGCCAGATCTTGCCGCTCGAGGGGTGGCCGATCTTCGAGGCCGGCTGGATCGCGGAGCAGGGCGCGGAATAGTCGAACGACTTGCCGATCTCCCAGGGCCGCTCCTTCTTGCGCGAGGCGATCTGCAGGTCGCGGCGGGTCAGGTCGATGCCGACGGCATAGCCGTAGACATGCTCGAGCGCCTTGTCGGCTGGAATGTTGAGCCCGCCGCTCTTCATCGCCACCACCAGCTCGACCTCGTGATGCAGGTCCTTGGTCAGTGGCGGATAGGGGATCGTCGCACCATCAGGCACCAGCATGTCGGCGTGCTTGCCGAAGAAGAACGGCGGCGCACGCTCGTCATTGCCCATCTCCCTGATATGCTCGAGATAGTTGCGGCCGACGCACCAGATGCGACGGACCGGATAGGTGCCGGATTCGCCGACGACGGGAAGCGAGGGCTGCGGGGGAAGCGGAATGACGGTGGAGGCGGCGTTCATGAACGGGTCCCGGAGGGTTGAAGGAGGGAGCGCGGGCGGTTTTTACGCGCTTAAGCCGCTCAGGGCTAGGGGCTGCGATTGCATCAGGCGCAGAGGTGAGGCCAGCTTTCCGCCGAGCGCGGCCGGCTTCGGCCAGCGAGGGCGGTGATGCCGATGCGGAGGTGGCTTTCGATCGGCCTTGCCCTGATTGCCGCGGTCCTGTTCGTCTCCGCCGTGCGGTTCTTTGTGGTCGCTCCGGAACGGATCGACCGGGGGCAGAACAAGGTCCAGCGCGTAGCCGTGGACATCACGCCCGCTGCGCAGGCCTTGCAGGCGACGCTCGACGTCGCGGACATGCATGCGGACAGCCTGCTGTGGAAGCGCAACCTGATCGCGCGATCGGATCGCGGCCATATCGACCTGCCGCGCCTGATCGAGGGTCGCTACGCACTGCAGGTGTTCTCGTCGGTCACCAAGTCGCCGAAGGGCCAGAACTACGATGCCAACGCCGGCGACACCGACACGATCACGAACCTCGCCATCATCGATCTGCAGCCGATGCGGACCTGGTTCTCGTTGCTGCAGCGCTCGCTGTGGCATGCCGAGAAATTGCACAGCTTCGCCGACAAGTCCGCCGGACGGCTGCGCGTGATCACAACCGCGGCCGACATTGACCGCCTGCTCGCGGACCGCAAGAACGGCATGACGGTGGTCGGCGGAATGCTCTCGATCGAGGGCCTGCAGGATCTCGAGGGCAACATCGACAATCTCGACGTGCTCTACGCCGCCGGATTCCGGATGGCCGGTCTCGCGCATTTCTTCGACAATGATGTCGCAGGTTCGATGCACGGCGTAGCCAAGGGCGGGCTGACGCCGCTCGGCCGGCAGGTGGTGCAGCGGATGGAGGCGATGGGAATGATCGTCGACCTCGCCCACGCAAGCCACGCGGCGGTCGCCGACGTGCTGGCGATGGCGAGCCGCCCGGTGGTTTCGAGCCATGGCGGCGTTCAGGCGACCTGCAAGGTCAACCGCAACCTCACCGATGATGAGGTGAGGGGCGTCGCACGCACCGGCGGCGTGGTCGGCATCGGCTTCTGGCAAGGCGCGGTCTGCTCGCTCGATCCGAACAACGTCGCACGCGCAATCGCCCATGTCCGCGACCTCGTCGGGATCGACCATGTCGGCCTCGGCTCGGATTTCGACGGCTCGACCACCACGGGATTCGATGCCAGCGGGGTTGCCGCCGTGACCCAGGCGCTGATGTCGAGCGGGTTCTCCGAGGACGACATCCGCAAGGTCATGGGCGGCAACGTCCTGCGCGTGCTGCGCGCAGGCATTGTCGCCAAGGACGGCAAGGGATGATCAGCCCGTGGCGCTGATCGGCGCCAGCGCTAGCGGCGACGGATCGTGGTGATGCTGCAGGCGGAAGAACGAGGCGTAGCGGCCGCCGCGGCGCAGCAGCTCCTCGTGACGCCCGCGCTCGACGATCTCGCCGCCCTCGACCACCAGGATCGCATCGGCATGCATGATGGTGTGCAGGCGGTGCGCGATCACGATCGTGGTGCGGCCCTGGCAGAGATGCTCGATCGCCTCCTGCACCTGCTTCTCCGATTCCGAATCGAGCGCGGCGGTAGCCTCGTCGAGCAGGATGATCGGCGCGTTCTTGATCAGGGCGCGGGCGACCGCGATGCGCTGGCGCTGGCCGCCGGACAGTTGCGTGCCGTGCTCGCCGACCGGTGTGTCGTAGCCGAGCGGGAAGCTCATGATGAAGTCGTGCGCGCAGGCGGCCTTGGCGGCGTCGATGATCTCGGCCTCGCTGGCGCCTTGCTTGCCGAACGCGATGTTGGCGCGGATGGTGTCGCGGAACAGATAGACGTCCTGGCCGACATAGGCGGTCTGCTGGCGCAGCGACTTGCGCGAGATCTGGGAGATCGACTGTCCGTCGATCAGGATCTCGCCATCGCTCGTCTCGTAGAAGCGCAGCAGCAGGGCAAGCACCGTCGATTTGCCGCCGCCGGAGGGACCGACCAGCGCGGTCACCTTGCCGGGCTCGGCCACGAAGCTCATGCGGTTCAGCACCGGCTCGCCGGGCCGATAGGCGAAGCTGACGTCGCGCAGTTCGATCCGCGCGTCGGAGAGCTTCAGCGCCGGCTTGTCGTCGTCGGCCTGTTCGCTCGCCGGGCTGTCGACGACCTCGAGCAGCATCCGCGCGCCGACCAGCTGGCTGTTGAGGTCGATGTTGAGCCGCGCCAGCCGCTTGGCCGGCTCGGTCGCCATCAGGAAGGCGGTCAGGAAGGTGAAGAACTGGCCCGGCGTGGAACCGAGCGCCACCACGCTGTAGCCGCCATAGAGCAGGCAGCCGGCGACCGCGAAGCCGCCGAGCATCTCCATCAGCGGGTTGGAGCGGTTGGCGACGCGCGCCATCTTGTTGGCGTTGCTCTCGACGATCGCGATGTTCTCGTCGATCCGCTGCTGCATGGTGTCTTCCAGCGTGAACGCCTTCACGGTGCGGATGCCCTGCAGCGATTCCTGCATCGTCTCCATGATGTCGGCGGTGCCGGTGAACTGGTTATAGGCGAGCCCCTTGATGCGCTTGACGAGCTTGCGCAGCATCAGCATCGCCGGCGGCACCGCCACCAGCCCGATGAACGACATCAGCGGGTCCTGCCAGACCATGACGGCGAGCATGCTGATCAGCATCAGGAAGTCGCGGCCGATCGCATTGACCAGCATGTTGAGCACGTCGGTGATCGACTTGGCGCCGGCGGTGAGTCGCGCCAGGAATTCCGACGAGTGCCGCTGCGAGAAGAAGCCGATGCTTTCGCTCATCAGCTTGGCGAACAATTGGCGCTGGTTGTTGGCGAGGATGGCGTTCGAGATCTTGTTCAGGATCACCATGTGGCCGTAGGTCGCCACGCCCTTGATGAACAGCAGCACCACGGTGATACCGGCGAACATGGCGATGCCGGGGATGTTCTTGTCGACATAGGCCTGGTTGATCACCTGGCCGAGCACATAGGTGGCGGCGGCCGTCGAGCCGGCCGCAACCGCCATCAGGGCGAACGCCGTCAGATAGCGCCGCCAGTAGGTGATCCCCTGTTCCGTGACCAGGCGGCGGATCAGGATCGCCGCGCCGTAGGGATCGTCGGTAATTTTCTTTGGAAACTGAGCCATCCGCGTTCCATTGACGGCGGGCAGCGCCGGCCGTCAGGGTTGCGGACCTCCTTGCCCGCTTGGCGGGGCTTTTTCAAGCACAATAACGGCTTGATAACGGCTTGATTTTTAGGCCGATTCTGCCTGTCGCGCGGCGCCACCGCGCTCCCGGAACAGCTTCTCCTCCCAGGCCAGCGCGTGGCTCGCGATGGTCTCGAGATCGTCGTAGCGCGGGGTCCAGTCGAGCAGCGAGCGGATCCTTCTCGTATCGGCCACCATGGTCATGATGTCGCCGGGCCGCCGCGCGGCATAGGCGACGGCAAAATTTCGCATTGAGACCCGGCGCACCGCCTCGATGGTCTCGAGCACGGAATAGCCGCGGCCGTAACCGCAGTTCATCGTCACCGATTGCCCGCCGGAGCGCAGATAGGAGAGCGCCGAGCGGTGCGCCTCGACGAGGTCGCTGACATGGATGAAGTCGCGCACGCAGCTGCCGTCCTGGGTCGGATAGTCGGTGCCGAACACGTCGATCTTGGCGCGCTGGCCGGTCGCCGCCTCGACCGCGATCTTGAGCAGATGGGTGGCGCCGATGGTGGCAAGACCGACCCGGCCCTTCGGGTCGGCGCCGGCGACGTTGAAGTAGCGCAGCACGACGTAGCTCATGCCGTGGGCGGAGGCGACATCGTGCAGCATGATCTCGGTCATCAGCTTGGATGAGCCGTAGGGCGACAGCGGACGCGTTGGCGCGATCTCCGGCACCGGCACCTGGTCCGGATTGCCGTAAACGGCCGCGGTCGAGGAGAAGATGAAGCGGCTGACGCCGCCCTTCACGGCGGCATTGAGCAGGCTGCGCGTCGTCATGGTGTTGTTGCGGTAATAGCCGAGCGGATCGCGCATCGAATCCGGCACCACGACCGAGCCGGCGAAATGGATGATGCTGTCGATGCCGTGCTGTGCGATCACGCCCTCGACGAGGTTCTCGTCGCCGGCATCGCCGATGAACAGCGGCACGCCCTCGGGCAGGAACGCGGAGAAGCCGGTGGAGAGATTGTCGACGACGACGACGCTCTCGCCGGCATCGACCAGCGCATGAACCATGTGACTTCCGATATAGCCGGCACCGCCGGTCACGAGCACGGTCATGGTAGAGCTCTCCCGATATCTTTAACCGGCGATGCTAGCGGGAGTGCGGTGAAGAGGGGGTTTCGCCGCGGCCGAACTGGCCACTATGCTTAATGTTGCGTATAGGAACTGGCGCGAAACGGAGACTTGCGTGCCGATCGAGAACACACCTGCCGGCGAGCTGCAGCTCATCGTGCCGAACCTGCACCGACGCTATTCGGGTGTCACAGCGACCAACCGCATGGTCGCGCCGAAGCTTGCAAAGATGTTTCGCGCAGGCTGGCTCGGCTCGCATCGGCCTGACGGCATCGATGCGATGGGATTCGCAGATCTGATGCGGCTGTGGCGGCGCGCGCAACCTGTGATCTGGCACGCGCGGCGCAATGACGAGATGATCGTGGGGCTCGTGCTGCGCGCGCTCGGCTGGCCGCTGAAGCTGCTGTTCACCTCGGCCGCGCAGCGTCATCACACCTGGCTGACGCGCTGGCTGATCCGCAACATGGATGCGATCATCGCGACCAGTCCACTGTCGGCCTCGTATCTCAAGCGCGAGGCCACCGTGGTGATGCACGGCGTCGACACCGACCGCTACGCGCCGCCGACCGACCGCGCGGCAGCCTTCGCCGAGAGCGGATTGCCGGGGCGCTATGCGATCGGCTGCTTCGGGCGGGTACGCGCGCAGAAGGGTAGCGATGTGTTCGTCGAGGCGATGTGCAGGCTGCTGCCGCGCTATCCCGATTTCACCGCCGTCATCGTCGGTGCCGTGGTGCCGGAGCAAATGGCCTTCGCGGGCGAGCTGAAGCGCAGGATCGAGGCCGCCGGCTTGCAATCGCGCGTCATCATCACGGGTGAACTGCCGATCGAGGATGTCGTGCGCTGGTACCAGCGGCTGACGATCTACGCCTTTACCTCGCGCAACGAAGGCTTTGGCCTGACCTTGATCGAGGCGATGTCGGGAGGCGCGGCGCTGGTGGCCGCGCGGGCGGGCGCTGCCGAGTTCGTGGTCGAAGACGGCGTCACTGGCGTGCTGACTCCGCCGGGCGATGCCGACGCGCTGGTGGCCGCGCTCGAGCCGTTGATGCGCGATCCGGCTGCGGCCGCGGCGATGGGCGCGCGGGCGCGCCAACGAGTTGTGGATAAGTTCAGCCTCGATGCCGAGGCCAATGCCATCGCCGAGGTCTATCGCACGTTGATCTGAGCCAGCACGCGCTCGGCGATGGCGACGACCTCCTCGGCCGCGATGTCGCGCATGCAGCGATGGTCGTTCATGGTGCAGACCGTGCGCTGGCACGGCTGGCACGGCAGCTTGCTCTTGGTCTGCCGCACGGTCGCGGCGAGGCCGTTGAGCGGAGCCCAGAGATAAGGATCGGTCGGGCCGAAAATGCCCATGGTCGGGGTGCCGATTGCGGCCGCGATGTGCATCAGCCCGGAGTCATTGGAGATGGCGACACTGGCCGCGGCCATCGCCAGCACGCCGTTGCGCAGATCGGTGCCGGTGAGATCGCGGACCCGGGCGCCGCCGGCGGCCACGATCTCCTGCGCCAGCGCCTTCTCGCCGGGCCCGCCGACCACCCAGACATCGAAGCCGCGTTCGGCGAACAGCCGTGCGGCTTCCGGATAATATGTCCAGCGCTTCGAGACCCCGACCGAGCCCGGTCCCAGCGCGACGGCAGGTCCGCTACCGAGGCCGTTGGCATGCCGCCACCGGCTGACGTCATCGGCGGGAACCCGGAGCTGCGGCACCGGCCATTCCGGCGGGCGGGTGGCGCCATCGGGCAGCGCCAGGATGGCGTTCTTGTCGATGAAGCGCGGCTGCTGCTTCTCGCCCCATCGCATCGCGTTGATCAGGCCGAACCGCGCCTCGCCGAAGAAGCCGACCCGCTCCGGGATGCCCGCCAGGGCCGGCGCGATGGCCGCCTTCCAAGTGCGCGGCAGCACCAGCGCGGTGGCGTAGTTCCGCTCCCGAAACTCGGCCGCCAGGGCCCGCTGCCGGGCCAGCGCAAGCCGGCTGCGCGGCAGGTCGAAGACAATTCCGGCGCGGACACCGGGCATGTAGTCGACCAGAGGGGCGCAAAGCCTTGACGTCAGAAGGTCGACCGGCCGGTTGGGCCAGCGCTTGCGGAGCACCCTGACCACGGTGTGGCCGCGCACGAAATCGCCGATCCATAAATAGGGCACGACGAGGATCGGTCTGGTATCCTCGGCATCCTGGGTTTCGATATCAGATGTTGAATCAATATTCATTTCTAAATAGGCCAAGGCCGGACCGGCGCGGCCAAGTCGGTAACCGGTTCGCGATAAGAGGTAAAGCCGTCGTTGCCTGTGGCGCGGGAGTGGGGCAAAGCTGGCGGCTGCAAAGGAATCTGGCGGGATTTCATCATGTTTCTGGTAACCGGGGGCGCCGGTTTTATCGGCTCGAACGTCGTGGCTGCGTTGAATGACGCCGGGCACAGCGACGTGGCGGTCTGTGACATTCTTGGGAACGACGGCAAGTGGCGGAACCTGGCCAAGCGTCAGCTGGCCGACGTCGTTCCCCCGGCGGAGCTCGGCGGCTGGCTGAAGGGGCGGCGGCTGACTGCCGTCATCCATCTCGGCGCCATCTCCGAGACCACTGCGACCGACGGCGATCTGGTGATCGAGACCAATTTCCGCCTCTCGATGCGGCTGCTCGACTGGTGCACCGCGAATGTGACCCCGTTCATCTATGCATCCTCCGCCGCGACCTATGGCGACGGCGATCAGGGCTTTGACGATGACGCGTCGGTCGAGGCGCTGAAGCGGCTGCGGCCGATGAACCTGTACGGCTGGAGCAAGCAGCTGTTCGACCTTGCGGTCGCCGGGCGCGTCGCGAAGGGCGAGCCTCTGCCGCCACAATGGGCCGGGCTGAAATTCTTCAACGTGTTCGGCCCGAATGAATATCACAAGGGCTCGATGATGAGCGTCTTGGCACGCCGCTTCGACGACATCAGAGCGGGCCGGGTCGTGCAGCTGTTCAAGTCGCATCGAGAGGGGATCGCCGACGGCGACCAGCGCCGCGACTTCATCTATGTCGACGACGTCGTGCGGGTGATGATGTGGCTGATCGCGACGCCGCGGGTTTCCGGCCTGTTCAATGTCGGCACCGGCAAGGCGCGCAGCTTCAAGGACCTGATCGTCTCGGCCTATGGCGCGCTCGGCCTTCCGCCGAACATTGAGTATGTCGACATGCCCGAGCAGATTCGCGGCAGCTACCAATACTTCACCGAGAGCGTCGTCGATCGTCTCGCGCACGCCGGATACAATGGCGGATTCACCCGCCTGGAAGACGCGGTCGGGGCCTATGTGAACGGCTTCCTCGATCGCGCGGATCGCTATCGCTAGAGCGGATGACGGTGACTGATGTTTGATTTTGAAGCGATCTCGCGTGCAATGTCCGGCCAGACCGTGCTCTGCGTCGGCGACCTCATGCTCGACGAGTTCGTGTATGGCGAGGTGTCGCGGATCTCGCCAGAGGCGCCGGCGCCGGTGATCGCAGTCAGGCGCAGCGAGATCAATATCGGCGGCGCCGGCAATGTCGCGCGCAATATCGCCTCGCTCGGCGGGCGCTGCATTTTCGTCGGCCTGATCGGCGAGGATGCCGCCGGCACGGTGCTATCGGAGGCGCTGGCGAAAGAGGCCGGCATCGAGACCGTGCTGGTGCGCGACGCCGCGCGGCCGACCACGCGCAAGGTGCGCTTCGTCTCCGAGCAGTTCTCGACCCACATGCTGCGCTCCGATTGGGAGCTCGCCGCGCCGGCTGCGCCGGCCGTCGAGCAGCAGCTGATCGACGCGATCCTGCCGCGCCTTGCGCAGGCAGACATCGTGCTGCTGTCCGACTACGCCAAGGGCGTGCTGACCGCGCGGGTGATCCGCAACGTGATCGACGCCGCGCGCCAGGCGAAAAAGCGCGTTATCGTCGATCCCAAGAGCGCCAATCTCGCGATTTATCGCGGCGCGACCGTCTTGACGCCGAACCGCAAGGAATTCGCCGAGGCGACCCGCAGCCGCGCCGACAGCCAGGACAGCATCGCGCAGGCCGCGCCCGATGCGATGTATCTCGCCGATTGCGAGGCGATGCTGGTGACGCAGGGCGAACGCGGCATGACGCTGGTGACGCGGGAGGGCGGGTCGATCCATGTGCCGGCGCTGCCGGTCAAGGTGCGCGACGTCTCCGGGGCCGGCGATACCGTTGCCGCGGCGCTGGCGCTGGCGCTCGCCGGCGGTGCCGACTGGGAAGGCGCGCTGCGGATCGCGAGTGCGGCAGCCGCAGTTGCGGTCGGCAAGACCGGCACCGCGATCGTCAGGTCGGCCGAATTGCGGCGACGGATCCTGCCGCACGCTTTGCTCGCGGCCGAGGAGAAGATCGTTCCGGCCGGCGGCGATATCGATGCATATCTCGAGGAATGGCGCCGGCAGGATCTGCGGATCGGCTTCACCAATGGCTGCTTCGATATCCTGCATCCCGGCCACGTCAAGGTGCTGACCGCCGCGCGCAGCGCCTGTGACCGCCTGATCGTCGGATTGAACAGCGACGCCTCGGTGAAGCGGCTGAAGGGCGAGGGGCGTCCGGTGCAGAACGAGCGCGCCCGCGCCGAGGTGCTGGCGGCGCTGGAAGCCGTCGATCTCGTCGCGATCTTCGAGGAGGACACGCCGATCAACCTGATCACGAAGGTGCGGCCGAGCGTGCTGGTCAAGGGCGGCGACTACACCCGCGAGCAGGTGGTCGGCCACGAGATCGTCGAGGCCGCCGGCGGCGAGGTGGTGCTGGTCGAGATCCTGCAGGGCCACAGCACGACGTCGCTGGTTGCCCGGGCCCGCGAGGGCAAGGCGTGAGCGCGAGCATGGCATCCCCGGCAGGCGCCGCGGCGTGTCCGGCCTGGCGCGATCCCGCGCGCTGGCAGACCACGACCGACGTGGTCGCGGTCCTGATCGCGCTGTCGCTGCCGTGGTCGACCTCGCTGGTCGGCATCTTCGGCGTGGTGCTGCTGATCGCGATTGCGCCGACCGTCGACCTCCGGGCGTTCTGGACGCTGCTGAAGCGGCCGATCTGCGTCGCGCCGATCGCGCTGTTCTGCCTCGCGCTCGTCGGCACGCTCTGGTCTGACGCCGCCTGGGGCGCGCGGCTGTACGCAGTCGGGCCGACCGCAAAGCTCCTGGTGCTTCCGGTGCTGCTCTATCATTTCCAGCGCTCGACCCGCGGGACGTGGGTGTTCGTGGCTTTCCTCGTCTCCTGCACGCTGTTGATGCTGATGTCGTGGCTGGTGCTGGCCTATCCCCACCTCGCGCTGCGGGCGCCCGGCCCCGGCGAGCAGGGCGTGTTCGTCAAGAACTACATCGACCAGAGCCAGGAATTCACGCTGTGCGCGGTTGGGCTGGCCTATCCGATCGTGATGCTGGTGCGGGACAAACGCATCTTGCCGGCCGTCCTTTTGACCGCGATCGCGCTCAGCCTGTTCGCCAACATGGCGCTGGTGGTGGTGTCGCGGACGGCGATCGTGACGATTCCGATTATGTTCGCGGTGTTTGCGCTGCTGCATCTGCGCTGGCGCAGCATCGTCCTGATCCTTTGCGCGGCCGCCGCGTTGTCCGTGGTGGCGTGGTATGGATCGTCGCCACTGCGACGGACGGCCGAGTCATTCGGGCGTGACTACAAGCTCTACATGGAGCGCAACGAGCCGACGTCGCTCGGCTTGCGGCTCGAATTCTGGCGCAAGTCGCTCGGCTTCTTCGCCGAGGCCCCGGTCATCGGCCACGGCACCGGAGCGACGCGGGGCCTGTTCGAGCGCGTCGCGACCGGTGGTCTGAACCAGGCATCCGGCGAGGTGATCGGAAACCCCCACAATCAAACGTTGAACGTCGCCGTGCAGTGGGGCATTGTGGGTGTAGCAATACTGTACGCGATGTGGCTCCTGCACCTGTTGCTGTTCCGCGGCGACGGTCTCGTCAACTGGATCGGGCTTCTTGTCGTGGTACAGAATATTTCAAGTTCGTTGTTTAATTCACACATCTTCGACTTTCACGAAGGCTGGATGTATGTGCTGGGCGTCGGGGTTGCGGGCGGCATGGCGTTGAAGGGCCGATTGGGGGCCGATTTGGAACCCGAGCCCCCGATCCGTCCATGATCGCTGGCATGGGCTCCGCAGATACGCTACAGCCTGCCAATGTCTTGTCGCCAACTCCCAGTTGCCAGCAACCCGTCTGCTAGATGACGCGCCTTTCACAATTCACCCTGCGCAACTTCCTGATTCTGGCACATGACGCGCTCGCGACGACGTTTGCGTTGCTGGCGAGCTTCTATCTGCGTTTCGAGGGCAGCCTCCTTACCGATCGACTGCCGCATTTGCTGCGCATCCTGCCCTGGTTCGTGCTGTTCAGCATCGTGGTCAGCTATTTCTCCAATCTGACCACGGCGAAGTGGCGCTTCACCTCGCTGCCGGACGCGGTGAACATCCTGCGGGTGGCAGCGGTGCTGACGCTGGCGCTGGTCGTGCTGGACTACGTCTACTTTTTCACGGGAGCGGCTTCGCTAAGCCCGGTGTTCCTCGGCCGGGTCACGATCATCCTGTTCTTTTTCCTTGAAGTATTCGCGCTGAGCGCGTTGCGGCTGGGCTATCGCTACTTCCGCTATTCGCGCACGCGCCTTCATGCCCGGTCCGACAATGCCGCGCCGGCGCTGCTGGTCGGACGCACGGCCGACGCAGAAGTGGTGCTGCGCGGCATCGAGAACGGCGCCATCAAGCGGCTCTGGCCGGTCGGCGTGCTGTCGCCGTCGGTCGCGGATCGCGGCCAGATGATCCGCAACATTCCCGTGGTCGGCGGCGTCGATGATATCGAGGCCGTGATTCGCGATTTCGAGAGCCGCCAGCGGCCGATCAAGCGCGTGGTCATGACGCCCTCGGCCTTCGAGCCGGACGCGCATCCGGAAAGCGTGCTGATGCGCGCGAAGCGGCTTGGTCTGATGGTCAGCCGCCTGCCGTCACTGGAGGGCGGCGATACGCCACGGCTCACCAATGTCGCGGTCGAGGACCTGCTGCTGCGCCCGAGCCAGAAGATCGACTATGCCCGGCTCGAGACGCTGGTGAAGGGCAAGTCCGTCATCGTGACCGGCGGCGGCGGTTCGATCGGCGCTGAGATCTGCGACCGGGTCGCGACCTTCGGCGCGGCGCGCCTCCTGGTCGTGGAGAACTCGGAGCCGGCGCTGTATGCGGTCACCGAGGCGCTGTCCGCGCGCGACAGCGGTCCTGAGATCGAGGGCCGGATTGCCGACATCAGGGATCGCGAGCGCATCACGCGCCTGATGAGCGAGTTCAAGCCCGACATCGTGTTCCATGCAGCGGCGCTCAAGCATGTGCCGATCCTCGAGCGTGACTGGAGCGAAGGGGTCAAGACCAACATCTTCGGGTCGGTGAACGTCGCCGATGCCGCGCGTGCCGCCGGCGCGAGCGCCATGGTGATGATCTCGACCGACAAGGCGATCGAGCCGGTGTCGATGCTGGGTCTGACCAAGCGGTTCGCCGAAATGTACTGTCAGGCGCTGGACCATGACCTGATGACCGAAGCCAAGGGCAGGGCGCACATGCGGCTGATCTCGGTGCGGTTCGGCAACGTGCTGGCGTCCAACGGATCCGTGGTGCCGAAGTTCAAGGCGCAGATCGAGGCTGGCGGACCGATCACGGTGACCCATCCGGACATGGTTCGTTATTTCATGACGATCCGCGAAGCCTGCGATCTCGTGATCACGGCGGCCACGCACGCAGTGACCCCGGCGCGGCCCGACGTCTCGGTCTATGTGCTGAACATGGGGCAGCCGGTGAAGATCGTCGATCTCGCCGAGCGGATGATCCGTCTGTCGGGCCTGCAACCGGGCGTCGACATCGAGATCGTGTTCAGCGGCATCCGTGCCGGCGAGCGGCTGAACGAGATCCTGTTCGCAAGCCAGGAGCCGACGCTCGAAATCGGCGTCGCCGGCGTGATGGCGGCCAAGCCGAACCAGCCGCCGATGTCGACGCTGCGCAAGTGGCTCGCGGCGCTGGAGGATGCGATCGAGCGCGATGACCGCGTGACCATCCGTGCCGTCCTTCAGGACGCGGTGCCCGAGTTCGGATCGAATGCCGCCTGACCGCGCCGTCCTGCGGACGACGAGGCAGGACCGTTTCGAAAGCCATTGATGCCCAGTTCTCGAAAAGTCGTGGTCGCCAGCCAGCACTATCCGCCCGACCACAGCACGACCGCCGCGATCATGTCCGCGATCGCCGAACGGATCGCGCTGGAGGCGGAGGTGGTGGTGGTCTCCGGGATGCCGGGCTCGGCGAGGGCGCCGGCGCCGGGGCGGCCCGCCGTCGTCGAGGTCAGGAACTGGCTGCCGGGAAAGGCGGCGTTGATCAAGCGCGCGCTGGCCGAGGCGCTGTTCACCGGCCGGATGTTCTTTGCATTGTTGTCGCGGCTGAAGCCGGGTGATGTGGCCCTGACGGTGACCGCACCCTTCGCGCTTCCCTATGCGGTTGCCGCCGCGGCGCGGCTGAAGGGCGCGAAGTCGGCGTTGATCCTGCACGACCTGTTTCCGGATGTTCTCGTGATGGCCGGGCTGCTGCGGCCGTCCTCGCTGGTCGCGCGGGCGATGCGCGGCATCAACACGCTGATGTTCCGTGCCCTGAGCGCCGTCATCGTGATCGGCCGCGACGCCGAGAAGCTGCTGCTGCGCTATGGCGGAATGACGCCGGACAAGATCAGGTTCATCCCGAACTGGGCCACGCTCGTCCCCGGCAGTCGTCCCGTCAGCCCCGACAATCCGTTTCGCAAGGCCATTGCCGCCCGCTTCGTCGTCGGCCTGTCCGGCAACCTGGGCTTCACCCACGATCCGGACATCGTCTTCCAGGCCGCGCGGCTGTTGCGCGACGAGCGCGATATCCATTTCCTGCTCTCGGGGTGGGGCATGGGCTTCGCGCGGTTGAAGGAGATGCAGGCCGCGGCGCAACTCGCCAACGTCACGCTGGTCGACCGCGTCGCGGATAGCGAGCTGGATGCGCTGCTCTCCAGTGCGGACGTCTGGCTCATCCCCTATCGCAAGGACGTTGCCGGTGTATCGGTCCCGAGCCGGTTCTATAATCTGCTCGCTGCCGGCCGGCCGGTCATCCTGGTCTCCGAGCCCGAGGCCGAGGCAGCCCTGACCGTCAGCGAGAACAGGCTCGGCTGGGTCGTCACACCGGGGCGGCCCGACCAACTCGCCGATGCCGTCAGGCTGGCGTCGCGATCGCAGGACGCGGAGATGGCCGAGCGCGCGGTCGCGACCGCACGGACCTTCAGTGCCGAGCGGGCCCTGTCGAGCTATGCTGCGCTGGTCGCGGAGCTGCTATCCAATCACGATGCGGAGCGGACAGCATGACTGATCGTCGCCCGACGGTTCTGGTGACAGGTGCGAGCGGCTTCGTCGGTCGCCACGTGGTGCCCGAGCTGGCGCAGAACGGCTGGCTGGTGCGGCGCGCGGTGCGAACCTCGCCGCAGGATGCAAACGACGTGGCGATCGGCTCGCTCAGCCCCGCCACCGATTGGCGCGCCGCGCTCGAGGGCGTGGACGCCGTCGTTCATCTTGCGGCTCGCGTTCACCAGCAGTCCGACGAACAGGCGATCGAGCTCTACCGCAACGTCAACATCGAAGGCACGCTGCATCTGGCGCGTTCGGCGGTTGCGGCGGGCGTTCGGGATTTCGTCTTTGTCAGCACGATCCTGGTGCATGGGCGCAGCAATTACGGGCGCCCTCCGTTTCGCGAGGACGACGTCCTGACGCCCCGCGGGCTCTACGGAAACTCGAAGGCGGCCGCCGAAGTCGGCCTCAAGGAGATCGCGCCGGGCAGCGGCATGAGGGTGACCGTGATCAGGCCGCCGCTGATCTACGGCGCCGGCGCGAAGGGAAATTTCGCCTTGCTCAAGCGCGCGGTGCTCAATCGCATGCCGCTTCCGCTCGCTTATGTGAAGAATCGCCGCGCGTTCCTGTCGGCGGAAAACCTGGCGTCGTTCATCCTGTATCGCTTGTCGCAACCGGGAAACGATTTCGACGTGTTCCTGGTGGCCGACCGCGAGCAGGTCTCGACGCGGGAGTTCGTCGAGCGGCTCGCCCGCGCGGCAGAAACCTCGCCGCGCCTGTTCTGGCTGCCGCCGCCGCTCTTGAAGGTGTCCCTGACGATGGGCGGCCGCAAGGAAGCCTATGACAGCCTGTTCGCCTCGCTCGAGCTTGATCTGTCCAAGATCGCGAGCACCGGATGGCAGCAGCCGATCAGCCTCGATGAGGGGCTGAGGCGCGCGCTGAGCCGAACCGATATCTGAGGTGATCAGAACGCGCGCGAGAACCGGCGCAGCTGCCAGACGACCGCGATCGCGCCGGCCAGCAGCAGGGCGAGGCCGGCAGCCAGCGAGTTGAGGGCGACCGAGGCGAATGCCAGCAGCGCCAGCACCACGTTGAGCGCAAAGACCTCGCCGACGACGCGCCAGACCGTGAATCCGTTGTCGGTCGCGCGCTGGTAGAAGTGTGAGCGGTGGGCGGCCCAGAACGGCTCGCGCCGCGCCATGCGGCGAAACAGCGTCACCGTCGCATCCGTCAAATAGTACAGCGGCAGCAGCAGCGCGGCGGCGAATTGTTGGCGCAGGGCGAGTTCAAGCAGGCACCAGCCGAGCAGCAGGCCGATCGGCAGGCTGCCGACGTCGCCGAGGAATATCTTTGCCACCGGCCGGTTGAACGGCGCGAAGCCGAGCAGCGCGCCGCACAGCGCCGCCGCGACCAGCGCCGGAGCGACCGGGACATGGCCGAAGCTGCCGAGCAGGGCGACCGCCACGGTGATCGGCACGGCCTCGGCCGCGGTCATCAGGTCGAGCCCGTCCATGAAGTTGACGAGGTTCACGAACCAGAGGCCGGCGATCAGCAGCAGGCCGCGTTCGAGCCAGAGCGGGCAGGCCGGGACCAGCCTGAGCCCGGCGGGCACCGAGAACAGCACGGCCGCAACGGCGGCAGCCTGCAGCAGCAGCCGCGGGACCACGGGCAGCGAGCGGATGTCGTCGGCAAAGCCCACCACCGCGATGAACAGGCAGGCCGCAAACACCGTGAATGGAATCGTCAGGAAGGGCGATCCGACCAGCACGATGACGATCCCGCCCGCGAGCAGCGTGGCCACGGTGACCGCGATGCCGGCGCCCTGCGGGGTGGGAATGCGGTGCGACGAGCGCGCATTCGGTTTCGCCAGCGCCACGCGCAGCAATAGCGGCCGCGTTAGTTGGATCAGGACGGCCGAGATCGCTGCGGCCAGAACCGCGGCGATCAACAACAGGAGGGTTTCGAAAACGCTCATTCTGGTCCGGTCATTGCGATCCCGGGACTCACGCTTGTGATCCCGTGACTCACGATTGTGATCCCGGGACTTCGATCGGCGCTGCGCCCTTGGCGGCCTTTTCCGGGCTCAGGATCCACACCAGGCCGCCGAATACGCCGACCACGAACGACACCGCGCCGAACAACAGCGAGATGTTGACGCCCTCATTGGCGATCAGTCCGGCATAGCCGAAGGCCAGCGCCATGGTGGCCTCGCGCACGCCCCAGCCGGCGATCGAGATCGGCATCATCGTGATCAGCATGACCGGCGGCAACAGCTGGAAGATCTGGCCGAAGGTGACCGGGGCGGTAATGGACTTCACCACGCACCAGGCGATCACGACGGTCACCACGTGGATGGCGATCGAGAGGGTTGCCACCCGCAATCCGTGCTTGCGGCTGAACAGCACCCGGTTCGCGATGACCGCGCAGGCGTGGATGTGGTGCGTTGCCCACCACTGCTTCAGCCAGGCCCACGGCAACAGGCCGATCACCAGGAAGCCGAATCCGGCCGCAAGCGCCGCGAGGTCGAGCAGCAGCAATGCCGTCCAGCCGTTGGAATCGGAGATCAGCCGGTAGCTCCAGGGCAGGGTGGCGGCGATGACGACGGCAAGCGCGATCAGTCCGACCGCGCGGTCGACGAAGATCGAATAGGTGGCCGCGCGCCAGCCGGCGCCGGCGCGCGCGACGAGCCAGAGCCGCACGGCGTCGCCACCGATCGAGGACGGCAGGGTCTGGTTGAAGAAGGTGCCGATCACGTTGAAGCGCATCGCCTGCGCGGTCTCCAGCGGCGCGCCGCACTCGACGCTGATCTCGCACCAGCGCAGCACCCCGAGAAAGATCTGCAGGAAGGTGACCGCAATCGCGAGGCCGAGCCAGCCCAGGCTCTCGACCTGGATGCGGGAGGCCAGATCGTACAGATTGACCTTGCGCAGCGAGAAATAGAGCAGCGCGGCCGAGATCAGGATCTTGACGGTCGAGAGCAGGATTCGGCGCATTTCCGTTCGCGCTGCCAGGTTTCAGGATGTGTCAAAACAGCGCAAAACGCTTTCGCGCGCCCAAATTCGCCGCCTTGGTATGGTTTCCGCACCGATCTGGCAATACCCGTACTGGTCCCTATTGCGGCAGGTGCGAAGGGGCGGCTAAAGAGGCCGGAGCGGGGACGCCCCGCCGCTCACCGGGGGTTTACGATACCGGTAAAATCCAACCAGACGCGTGGGGGCGCGTGACTGCTCGGACAGTGCTTCCCAAGGTAAAAAGGGGCTGCCGGCCGCGGCGGCCCGGGCCAATTTGGTATGCCGTCCGCGGACGGGTACCATTGGACCTGCACGACAGGACTTGAGGCATCGATGGACCGACGAATTATTCCCCTGATCATGTGTGGCGGCGCAGGCACGCGGCTTTGGCCGGCGTCACGCGAAGTGCATCCGAAGCAATTCCTGTCGCTGTTCGGGGCGCGATCGACCTTCCAGGAGACGCTGCTGCGGGTCTCCGATGCCGGCCTGTTCGAACGGCCGATCGTGATCACCAACGAGGCCTATCGCTTCATGGTGCTGGAGCAGCTGGCCGAGATCGGCCGCGAGGCCGACGTGCTGCTCGAGCCGATGCGCCGCGACTCCGGGCCCGCCATTGCAGCCGGTGCAGCATTCGCGCAGAGCCGTGACGGCGAAGCGATCCTGCTGGCGCTCGCCGCCGACCATCTGGTGCGCGACACGCCGGCCTTCGTTGCCGCGTGCCGCGGCGGATTGGTGGCTGCCGAAGCCGGCCGCATCGTGACGTTCGGCGTCAAGCCGGAACGGCCCGCCACCGAATACGGCTACATCAGTCCGGGTGACGTGGTCGCCGGCGAGGTGCGCGCGGTGGCAAAATTCGTCGAGAAGCCGGATGCCGCAACCGCAGCCGGCTATATCGATGCGGGTTATCTCTGGAACAGCGGCAACTTCATGTTCCGCGCCAGCGTGCTGCTCGACGAGTATCGCAATGTCGATGCGGACAGCATCGCCTCGGTGGAGCAGTCGGTCGCATCAGCGACGCGCGATCTCGGCTTCGTCAAGCTCGATGCATCGGCGTTCGGCGCGGCAAAGGCGATCTCGATCGACTACGCCGTGATGGAGAAGACCGCTCATGCCGCGGTGGCGCCGGTAGCGTGCGGCTGGTCCGACATCGGCTCGTGGCGTCAGGTCTGGGAGCTGTCCGACAAGGACGGCCTCGGCAACGCGGCGCGCGGTGCAGCGGTGTTCGAGGACAGCCGCAATTGCAACGTCGCGACCGACCGGGCGCTGGTCGCGCTCGAAGGCGTCGACGATCTCGTCGTGGTCGCGACCCAGGACGCCGTGCTGGTGTCACGCCAGAAGGACGCCAACGGGCTGAAGCGGCTGGTCGCGAAATTGAAGGTCGCAGCGCCCGAGGTGACCGAGGATCACATCAAGGTGCATCGCCCCTGGGGCTCCTATCAGGCGGTCGACAATGGCGACCGCCACCAGGTCAAGCGCATCATCGTCAAGCCGGGCGGGCGGCTGTCGCTGCAGAAGCACCATCACCGCTCCGAGCACTGGATCGTGGTGCGCGGCACCGCGCAGGTCACCGTCAACGAGCTGATCAAGACAGTGCACGAGAACGAGTCGATCTACATCCCGATCGGCGCGGTGCACCGGCTGGAGAACCCCGGCAAGATCCAGCTCGAGCTGATCGAGGTGCAGACCGGCAGCTATCTCGGCGAGGACGACATCATCCGTATCGAGGATGACTATCGGCGCAGCTGAGGGAGCTGGTTCCCGCGCGAATCTTCCGGCGCGGGGCGATGTAACTCTTTGAATCAAAACGTGTCCGGATTTCTCCCTTGGCAATCGCCACATTTGTGACGCCGTGCTATAGCGGCTGCCAACGAAGCGGGGTGATTTGCGCCGAAGGCGCAGATCGGGAAGAGGGCCTAGGTGCTGATTCCCTCGGAGCCGGTGTGGCTCCCTGAGGAGCCGGGACACCCGCCAGAACGTTACTTGGGGTCTACGATATGAATGCAAAAGTGTCCGCAGCCGGCGCGAAGGCCGATATCGGCCGCGCATTGCGCGTTGGCGTGATCGGCGCAGGCGTCATGGGCAGCAACCATGCCCGCGTGCTGGCTGGACTGCCCGGTGTCCTGCTGATCGGCATTGTCGATCCGCTCCCGGAACACCGCACGCGCGCCATCGACCTGGTCGGTTGCCGCGCCTTCGAAAGCCTCGATCAACTGCTCGCCGAGGGCATCGATGCGGTGACCATCGCAGCTCCCACCCATCTGCATCACGAGATCGCGCTCGCCTGCATCGCGCGCAACATCCATATCCTGGTCGAGAAGCCGGTCGCATCCACGGTCGAAGAGGGCCGCGAGATCGTCGCCGCCGCCGAGCGGGCCGGCGTCACGCTGATGGTCGGCCATGTCGAGCGCTTCAACCCTGCGGTTGCCGCAATCAAGCAAGCGATTTCGGGCGAGGACATCCTGTCGATCGGCATCACCCGGGTCGGCCCGTTCCCGCCGCGGATGTCCAATGTCGGCGTCGTGATCGATCTCGCCGTGCACGACATCGACCTGATCCGCTGGTTCACCGAGTCCGACATCGTCGAGGTGCAGCCGCAGCTCTCGAGCGCAGTCGCCGAGCGCGAGGATATCGCGCTGCTGCAATTCCGCACCGCGTCCGGCGTGCTCGCCCACATCAACACCAACTGGCTGACGCCGTTCAAGGCGCGCAACGTCACGGTCGCAACCCGCGGCAAGTATGTGATGGGCGACCTGCTGACGCGCCAGGTCACCGAATGCTTCGGCTTCAAGCCGGACGGCAGCTATTCGATGCGGCATCTGCCGGTCGGACACGACGAGCCGCTCCGCGCCGAACTGATTGCCTTCCTCGACGCCGTGCGCAGCGGCAAGCTGCCGGCGGTGTCCGGCGACGAAGGCGTCGCCAGCCTCGAGATCGCGATCCGCTGCCTGGAATCGCCCGCGCGGCCCGCCGCCTCGACGATGCGCAAGGGACCGCGCCGCGTCGCCGGCTGATTGCCTTCACCGGCTGATTGTCATCCATTCAACACGTGCAAAGAGCTTCCATGAACCAGCATATGCAGCTTGAGCCCATTCCCTTCATCGATATTTCCGCGCAGCGCCAGCGGCTCGGCAAGTCGATCGATGACGCGGTCGCGCGCGTGCTCGACCATTGCCAGTTCATCAACGGGCCCGAAGTCACCGCGCTGGAGAAGGCGCTGGCGGACTATACCGGCGCCAAGCATGTGGTGAGCTGTGCCAGCGGCACCGACGCGCTGCTGATGGTGCTGATGGCGAAGAATGTCGGCCCGGGCGATGCGGTGCTGTGCCCGACCTTCACCTTCTGCGCGACCGGCGAAGTTGTGACGCTGACCGGCGCGACGCCGGTCTTCATCGATGTCGACGAAGAGACCTTCAACATCGACATCAACTCGCTGAAGCGCGGCATCGCAACGGCGCGGGCGCGCGGGCTGAAGCCGGTGGCGGTGATCCCGGTCGATCTGTTCGGCCAGAGCGCCGATCACGATGCGATCAGCGCGGTCGCCGAGGCCGAGGGACTTTTTGTGTTGGATGACGCCGCGCAGGGTTTTGGCGCAACCTACAAGAACCGCAGGCTCGGCACCTTCGGGCTCGCGACCGGAACGAGCTTCTTCCCGGCCAAGCCGCTCGGCTGCTTCGGCGACGGCGGCGCGATCTTCACCGACGACGAGGAACTCGCGCGCACGCTGCGCAGCATCCGCGTCCACGGCCAGGGCTCGGACAAGTACGACAACGTCCGGCTCGGCCTCACGGCGCGGCTCGACACCATGCAGGCGGCGATCCTGCTCGAGAAGCTGAAGATCTTCGACGACGAGATTGCAGCGCGCAACAAGGTCGCGGAACGCTATTCGCGCGCGCTCGGCAACCTCGTGGCGGTGCCGCGCGTTGCTCCCGGCTGCACCTCGGTGTGGGCGCAGTACACCATCCGCCTATCCGAGGGCATCGATCGCGACGCCTTCGCGGCCGCGCTGAAGGCGCAGGGCGTCCCGACCATGATCTACTATCCGAAGTCGGTCCATCAGCAGACGGCCTACAGCCACTATCCGGTTGCCGACGGCGGCCTGCCGGTCAGCGAGCGGCTGTCGAAGGACGTCATCGCCCTGCCGATGCACCCCTATCTCGACGAGGCGGCGCAGGACCGCGTCATCGCGGCTGTGCGCAGCGCGCTACAGGCATGATCCCGAAAAGTGGTTTCCGGTTTTCGGGCTCGATCATGCCTAAATCGTTAACGGCCTGATACGAAACTTTTTCGTAACGCAATCATGCGCTAGAAGCAGCGCATGCTTGGGCGCATCTTCACCGTCGGCGGCTATACCCTGCTATCGCGGGTCACCGGGTTCGCACGCGACATCATGCTCGCGGCGATCCTCGGTGCTGGGCCGGTCGCCGACGCTTTCTTCGTGGCGCTGCGGCTGCCCAATCATTTCCGTGCGATCTTTGCCGAAGGCGCCTTCAACGCCGCCTTCGTGCCGGCCTATGCCCATGTCCATGGCGAACGCGGCGAGGCGTCGGCGCGGCTGTTCGCCGACCGCATCTTCACGCTGCTGTTCGCCTCGCAGGTGATCCTGCTTGTGGTGGCGATGGCGTTCATGCCGCAGGCGATGAGCATCCTCGCGCCGGGCTTCACCGACGACGCCGCCCAGCGCAAGCTCGCGATCGAGCTGACGCGGATCACATTCCCTTATCTGCTGCTGATCACGCTGGTGACGCTCTATGGCGGCATGCTCAACGTGATGCATCGCTTCGCCAGCGCGGCCGCGGCGCCGATCTTCCTCAACCTCGCAATGATGATGACGCTGGCGCTTGCCGCGTTCTTCCCCAGCGCCGGTCACGCCGCCGCCTGGGGCGTCCTGATCTCGGGCTTCCTGCAATTTGCCCTGCTCGCCGGCGACCTCGTGCGCCACGGCGGCCTGCCGCGATTCGCGCCGCTGAGGCTCGACGAGGACGTCCGCGCCTTCTTCCGCGCGCTGGGACCGGCAACGCTAGGTTCGATGGGCACCCAGGTCGCGCTGTTCGCCGACACCATCATCGCGACCTTCCTGCCCGCAGGCGCGCTGTCGGCGCTGTACTATGCCGACCGCCTCAACCAATTGCCGATCGGCGTGATCGGGATCGCGATCGGCACCGTGCTGCTGCCGGAGATGTCGCGTCGCCTGACCGCCGACGATCACGCCGGCGCCATGGCCGCACAGCGCCGCGCCTTCGATTTCACGCTGCTGTTCTCGGTGCCGTTTGTGGCGGCGTTCCTGACGGTTGCCGATCCGATCATGCGCGCGATGTTCGCCCGCGGCGCATTCTCGAAGGCCGATGCCGCAAGCGCGGGCGCGACGCTCGCGGCCTATGCGATCGGCCTGATTCCCTTCGTGATGATCCGCAGCGCGGTTGCGACCTTCTATGCCCGCAAGGATACCGCAACCCCGGTGAAGGCGGCGCTGACCGGGGTCGCGGTCAACGTCGCGCTGAAGATCGCCCTGGTCGGCACGCTGGCGCAGGTCGGGCTGGCGCTCGCGACCGCGATCGGCGCCTGGGTCAACCTGCTGCTGGTGCTGATGTTCGCCGTGCGCCGCGGCTATCTCGCGCTCGATCGCGCGCTGATCCGCTCATTCGGCATCTTTGCGCTGTGCGGCCTGCTGCTCGCGCTCGCGCTGTGGCTGACCTCGCATTTCGCCTATGTGTGGTTCGCGCCGATGCAGATCTTCCGCGACGAGATGATCCTGCTGCTGCTGATTGCGGTCGGCGTCTTCGTCTATGCCCTGCTGATCCTCACACTGTTCGGCCGCGGTTGGCTGTTCGCACTCCGGCGCGTATAGTTTTACCTGTTAAATCAAATGCATAGGAGCCGGTTGTGCGATAGCGCCGCGTGCGGCGGAAAGCGGTTTGCGCTTCGCGGACAACCACGCCAATATGCGCAAAACACACCAAGGCAATTGGAGAGACGATGGCAGCTCCCATCAAATTCGGCGTCGGACAAAGTGTGCGGCGCAAGGAGGACGACGCTCTGATTCGCGGCAAGGGCCGCTATACCGACGACGTCGCACCGTCTCCCGCATTGCACGCGCTGATGCTGCGCTCGCCGCATGCGCATGCCACCTACACCATCGACGCCGGCAAGGCCCGCGGCATGCCCGGCGTGGCGCTGATCCTGACCGCGGCCGATGTCGCCGAGCTCGGCGGCCTGCCGTGCCTGTTCAACCTCGAAACCGATCCGTTCACCGCACCGCCTTATCCTATCCTCGCCAAGGATGAAGTGCGCCATGTCGGCGATGCCATCGCCTTTGTGGTCGCCGATACCGTCGATCATGCCCGTGACGCGATCGAGGCGATCGACGTCAAGTGGACGCCGCTGCCGGCGGTGGCGGGCCTCGTCAATGCGGTGAAGAAGGACGCGCCGCAAGTCTGGCCGGACAAGCCCGGCAATGTGCTGTTCGACGTCTCGATCGGCGACAAGGGCGCCGCCGAGGCCGCATTCGCCAAGGCGCATGCGGTGGCCGAGATCACCATCGTCAATCCGCGCGTCATCACCAATTTCATGGAGACGCGCGCAGCGGTTGCCGAATACGACGCCAAGAGGGATCACCTGACGCTGACGATCGGCAGCCAGGGCAGCCATCGCCTTCGCGAGATCCTCTGCGACATGATCCTGAAGATGCCGAAGGAGAACATGCGGGTGATCTGCCCGGATGTCGGCGGCGGCTTCGGCACCAAGCTGTTTCCCTATCGCGAATATGCGCTGATCTCGGTCGCGGCGCGCAAGCTCAAGAAATCCGTCAAATGGACCGCCGAGCGCTCCGACCATTTCATGGGCGACGCGCAGGGCCGCGACAATCTCACCACCGCGAAGATGGCGCTCGCCGAGGACGGCAAATTCCTCGGCATGGATGTCGATCTGATGGGCGACATGGGCGCCTATCTCTCGACCTTCGCGCCCTATATCCCGCATGGCGGCGCCGGCATGCTGCCGGGCCTCTATGACATCCAGGCCTTCCATTGCCGCGTCCGCACCGTGTTCACCAACACCGTGCCGGTCGATGCCTATCGCGGCGCCGGCCGCCCCGAGGCCGCGTATGTGATCGAGCGGCTGGTCGATGCGGCGGCGCGAAAACTCGGCATGACGCCTGACGCCATCAGGCGGAAGAACTTCATTCCGCCGAAGTCGCTGCCGTACACGACCGCGACCGGCAAGGTCTACGACTCCGGTGACTTCGTCGCGCACATGAAGCGCGCGATGGAGATCGCTAACTGGAAGGAGTTTCCAAAGCGCGCCAAGGCGGCCAAGAAGGACGGCCTGGTGCGGGGCATCGGCATGGCGAGCTATGTCGAGGTCTGCGGCACCATGGGCGAGGAGACCGCCAACGTAGCGCTCGATCCCAATGGCGACATCTCGATCCTGATCGGCACGCAGTCGAGCGGGCAGGGCCACCAGACCGCTTACGCACAGATTGTCGCCGAGCAGTTCGGCGTGCCGCCCGAGCGGGTCCACGTGCTGCAGGGCGACACCGACAAGATCGCGACCGGGCTCGGCACCGGCGGTTCGGCATCGATCCCGTCCGGCGGCGTCAGCGTGCAGCGGGCGACGCACGAGCTCGGCAACAAGCTGAAGGAGCTGGCGGCGCAGGCGCTGGAAGCCGGCGCCGGCGATCTTGAGATCGCAGACGGCCGCATCCGCATCGCCGGCACCGACCGTTCGGTCAGCTTTGCCGATCTCGCCAAGCGTCCAGGCGGCGATACGTCGAAGATGAATGCGAGCGCGACCTTCGCCAGCGCCGACGGCACCTATCCGAACGGCACGCATCTCGCCGAGGTTGAGATCGATCCCTCAACCGGCATCATCAAGATCGTCAGCTACGTCATCGTCGACGATTTCGGCGTCACGCTCAATCCGCTGATGCTCGCGGGCCAGGTTCATGGCGGCGCGATGCAGGGCATCGGGCAGGCGCTGATGGAGCAGGCGGTCTACAGCCAGACCGACGGTCAGCTCGTCACCGGCACCTTCATGGATTATGCGATGCCGCGTGCTTCGGACGGGCCGTCCTTCGTGTTCGAGACCCACAACGTGCCGTGCACGACCAATCCAATGGGCGTGAAGGGTGCGGGCGAGGCCGGCGCGATCGGCTCATGCCCGGCGGTCGTCAACGCCATCGTCGAGGGGCTGCATCGTGAGTTCGGGATCGACCACATCGATATGCCGGCGACGCCGGAGCGGGTCTGGGTCGCGATCCGCGAGGCGCAGCGCCGCCATACCCTCTGATAAATTGTCGCAGGCGGAATGAACATTCCGCCTGCGGTGTTTGCAAACCAGGCCGGCCGCGTACCTGCGGACCAGGACAGAGCGGAATTGAGGGGTTTTGCCGATGAAGCGGATTGTCGTCGTTGCTGCGATGCTTGCCTTGAGTGCCGGTGCGGTCGTGGCCGATCAGGAGCAGGTCAAGAAGACCCAGGGCATGATGAAGGGCAATGGCAAGAATGCGGGCGCGCTGGTGGCGATGCTCAAGGGCGAGAAGCCCTACGACCAGGCCACCGTCGATGCCGCGCTGGCCCAGTTCGAGGACACCGCCAAGCAGCTTCCGACGCTGTTCCCCGAGAGCATGAAAGGCGTCAAGTTGGATGGCGATTACGCCCCTTCGCCGAAGATCTGGGAAGACAAGGCCGGCTTCGAGCAGCACATCGCGAGCTTTGCCAAGACTGTTTCGGAAGCCAAGGGCAAGGTCAAGGATGTCGACACGCTGAAGGCGGAGCTCGGTGTGATCGGCAAGCAGTGCGGCGGCTGCCACGAGACCTATCGCCTCAAGAAGGGCTGATCGCCATTCGGTCATCGTCGTTCGATCAATGAAAAGGGCGGACGCCGTGAAGCGTCCGCCCTTTGTTGTGTCGGCCGTTTGTTGTTGAGGTCTTACTTCGTCACTTGGCCGCGGATCTCACCGCCCGGGTTCGCCGCGGTGTGGACGTTGACATAGTACTTGCCGGCGAGGAGGTCGGCGGCCTGCGCGTCGGTCAGCGTGGCGCTGCCTTCGACCGGGCTCGATGTCGCGTTCGGGATCGCGACCGCGACACCGGAGTTCTTGCCGGCCTCGGCGGGGCCGTGGAAATGCGCGGCGGTCGCAGGGCCCGACAGGCCGGAATAGGTCAGTTTCCAGCTGAGCTTCTTGGTGGCCGCATCGTAATCGATGTCGGCGGTGCCGGTACCGGCGCTGGTGTTCGCAGGCACTTCGGACTTGGCGTCCAGCTTGGCGTGCAGCTTTTCGGCAAGGGCCGGGCCGGCGAATGCAATCGCGGCGCCGAGCGTCAGCGTGGCAAGCAAGGTCTTGTTCGACATGGTTCTCTCCCCTTTGACGTCACACGATGGTTGCAATCTTCAAACCGCGGCTCACCGGATTTATTCCCAAAATGATCGTGAGTGCGGCAAATTTGATGCGAGCTTGTGCGACCGGTTGCCATCATACTGGTTGATGAACTGACGCGACCAATGACGGATCGGTGAATGTTGCGACGAATTCTCCTTCTGGCCGGCCTGGCCGGCCTCATCGGCTTCGGCGTGTTCTGGTGGCTGACGATCCCCGCGACCGTCGCCGCGAGCGCGTTGCCTACCTACCAGCCTAACCTCGCCAACGGGCTCACAACGTTCAATGCGGGGGGATGTTCCTCCTGCCATGCCGTGCCGAAGCAGGATGACCGCACCAGGCTCGGCGGCGGGCTCGCGATACCGTCGCCGTTCGGCACCTTCTACGCGCCGAACATCTCGCCCGACCCGAACGACGGCATCGGGCGGTGGAGCGAGGCCGATTTCGTCACCGCTGTCATGAAGGGCACCTCGCCGTCGGGGACGCATTACTTCCCGGCGTTTCCCTACACGTCCTATCAACACGCCAGGGTCAATGACGTGCGCGACCTGTTCGCCTATCTGAAGACCTTGCCGCCGGTCGCCGGCAAGGTGCGCGAACACGATGTGCCGTTCCCCTTCAACATCAGGCGCGATGTCGGGGTCTGGAAATTCCTGTTCATGGACGGCAAGCCGTTTATCGCGGATGCAAGCCGCTCGTCGCATTGGTATCGCGGCGCCTATCTCGTCAACAGCTTCGGTCACTGCGCCGAGTGTCACAGCCCGCGGAATTTTCTCGGCGGCATCGTCAGCTCGCAGCGCTTCGCCGGTGGGCCGAATCCGGAGGGCGAAGGCTGGGTGCCCAACATCACGCCGCGGGGGATCGCGGACTGGAGCGCGAAGGATATCGCCTATTTCCTCGAGAGCGGCCAGACGCCGGATGGCGATAGCGCCGGCGGATCGATGGTGCGCGTGATCCGCAACACCTCGCAGCTCTCGCCTTCCGATCGCGACGCGATCGCCGACTACATCAAGTCGCTGCCGCCGGTCGACGGGCCGCCAAAGCCGACGCGCAAGGCGGACAAGACGGATCCCTCCTGATTGCACGTATGATGCTTGCTATCCGCGATGCTTGGCCGGCTATCCGCGCCACGCGCTGGCGGTAATGACCATCAAGCCACCGGCAAGCGCGAGGTCCTTGAAGAACAGCGTTCGTTCCGCCTTGTCGGCGAGATCGAGGTGAAAGCCGAATGCGGTCGCGAGGCAAAACAGCGCCAGCGCACCGGCGGCAAATGCCGACTGCCAGCCGATCAGCAATGCCAGGCCCGCACCAAGCTCGAGCGCGATGACCAGCGGCAGCAGCACGCCGGGAATATGGTGTGCCGCCATGTGGTCGAGGAACGGCTTCGGGCCGGCGATCTTGGCTACGCCGGCGAGGATGAACAGCAATGCGAGCAGGCTTCGTCCGGCAATCGTGACCATCGAGATCGGCATCAGGGGACCCTCCGGGCTGGTTATTGGCTGTTGCGAGCGTGGTATCTCGCCTGTGAAGCAAACAGGACGGCGGACAGGATGAAGGCGAAGACGAAGAAGATCGTCCGTCCCAGGACCAGCGCCTTCGCCTGCTCCACCGGCGTGACCGAAATCAGGACCCCGAACGGGATGTAGCACCACAGCACCACCGCGATGGTCCTGCCGAGCCTGCCGAACTGCAGGAAGCCGAACGAGAACAGCAGGGCTGCGAGATAGCTGGCGTGAAACTTGACCTGGGAGGCGATCATCTGCAGCTCCCCGTCGGCCGGCGACAGCGGCAATCCGCTCTGGATCGCATGCACCATGGTCATGATGTGGTGGTTCTCGACGCAATCGAGCAAAACCGTGAGCATCATGGCGGCCAGCGCAATGCCCAGCACATAAGGGTCCATCATCGTGCGCAGCCGGGCGGCCAGCACGGTGAAAAATGCGCCGTAGAAGATCATGAAAAGATTATCGAGCCCGAGATTGAGCCGCAGGCCCAACGGTACGAGGGGGGTCCCCAGATGCGCGCCATAAGCCTCGACGGAGCGGGCGGTCTGGAAGAAGTCCTGCGAACCTTTGGTGGCGAGGATGCCGATCACCATGACGCCGACGGTCGACGCCGCGAGCGTCGCCAGAATGGCAAGCGTACGGTCCATTGGACTGCTCTGCATGATATAGCTACTCCGTGCGCGTCCAGCCGACTCGTCGAGTTACAAATATCAACTGCTATCTGAAAATGGATACCAGATGATATCTGAAAATCAATTGGTATTTGCATGTTCGGGAGCCCGATCCGTTGCCCAGGCTAAATCGCGAGGAAAGTCAGGCCCGTACGAAGAGTCTCCTGATCGAGGCGGCGCGCGAGGAGATCATCAAGAAGGGGTTTGCGCAGGCCTCGGTGCGCGACATCGCCGACGCCGCCGGATTTTCGCAGGGCGCGTTCTATTCGAACTTTCCCGACAAGGAGGCGATCCTCCTGGAACTGGTGCAACAGCACCAATCCGAGGAGCGTGCAAAAATCGAAGGCGTATTGGGACAGGCGTCGGGCGAGCCTGCGAAGCTGATGGCCGGGCTCGAAAAATGGGCCGCCACCGCCAATTCGGATCCGGGGTTCGCCGTGCTGGCGATCGAGCTGCAATTGCAGGCGCTGCGCAGCCCGACTTTCGCGCAGGGCTATAACGAACTCAACCGCAAGCACCGCCGGGCCCTGGGCGTGCTGGTGACGCGCCTGTTCGAGTTGCTTGGCAAGCAGCCGCCCGCCGATCCCGTGGAGATCGCCACCGGCTTCATCGCATTGGGCCGCGGCATGGCGCTACTGTCGAGGGCCGGCGAAGTGAGCCGCAGCGGCCGGATCGTCGTCACGTTCCTGAAGGCGCTGATCGACGCGGCGCCTTCAGCCTAGAGCATGATCCGGAAAAGTGCGAAGCGGTTTTCCGAAAAGATCATGCTTAGACAAGAATCCAAAGCGCGATGATGATTCAACCTGAACTCATCGCGCTTTAGCCGCGCGCCTCGCCAATCGGGCATGAACGAAGATCGATGCGCTACTTCGCGCCGAACGCCTTGAAGGTGATGATGGTGAGGGTGTCCTGGATGCCCGGGATCACCTGAACCTTCTCGTTGATGAAATGGCCAATGTCGGTGTCGTGGTCGACGTAGAACTTGACCAAGAGGTCGTAATTGCCCGCGGTGGAATAGATCTCGGACGCAATCTCGGCTTCCGCCAGCGCATTGGCTACGGTGTAGGACTGGCCGAGCTTGCATTTGATCTGGACGAAGAAAGGAACCATCAAAGTCGTCTCCGGGGATTTGGCCGACTATAGGCCAAAAACCGGCGGCCAAGGCAAGGGGACAAGAAGGGGCAGGGCAGGGCCAACGCCCGGTAAAGTCAGGCGAACTTGCTGGCAATCGGCGGCCGGGCTAGGACAGGCGCAAGGACAGACGATGGTCTCATTCGCGATGGTCTCATTCGTATCAACCGCCGGTGCCGCAAAATGACGCCGGTCGCGCTCACCATTGCCGGCTCGGATTCCTCGGGTGGGGCAGGCATCCAGGCCGACCTCAAGAGCTTTGCCGCGCTTGGGGTTTACGGCGCCTCGGCGATCACGGCGTTGACCGCGCAGAACACCACGGGGGTCAGCGGCATCCATCCGGTGCCGGCTTCCTTCGTCACGGCGCAGATCGATGCGGTGTTCTCCGATCTCGACGTCGGCGCGGTGAAGATCGGCATGGTCGCGCAGGCCGAGACCATCGCGGCGATCGCCGATGGGCTGAAGCGCTGGGCGCCGCGCCATATCGTGCTCGACCCGGTGATGGTCGCAACATCAGGCGACCGCCTGCTTGCCGCCGAGGCGGTCGATGCGCTGAAGACCATGCTGTTTCCGCTGGCCTCGCTGATCACGCCGAACCTGCCGGAAGCGGCGGCGCTGCTGAACGAGCCGGTTGCTTCGAGCGAGGCCGATGTCGAGCGGCAGGGCAGGCAATTGCTCGCGATGGGATGCAGCGCGGTGCTGGTGAAGGGCGGTCACAGCCACGGCGCCGAGAGCACCGACTATCTGATCGACGGCGCGCGCAGCATCGCGCTCGCGGCGCCGCGCATCGCGACCGCAAACACACATGGCACCGGCTGCTCGCTCTCGTCGGCGATCGCGGCAGGGCTCGCGAAGGGCGAGAGCATGGAGGCCGCCGTGCGCAACGCCAAGGCCTGGATCTCTGATGCGATCGCCGCCGCCGATCGCTTCGCCGTCGGCCGCGGCCACGGACCGGTGCATCACTTCCACAAGTATTATTGAAGCTACTATTGAAGCCGCGTAGCCCGGATGCAGCGAAGCGAAATCCGGGAACGGTTCATCCGCGGACGAAGACTCCCCGGATTGCGCTTCGCTTCATCCGGGCTACGTATTGACTGCTTCGTCGACAGCGCGTTGTTCCACTGCGATATGCAGCAACACCACGCCTGTTCCTCACAGCCGCGGCCGCCGATGTCGCCAGATTGTCGCATGCGGCTGTTATCCGCAGGGCAGGGGCGCGCTGCTGATTCTCGTTAACTCTTTGTGGAGCCTCAGGTCGCGGGGATCGTCATCGCCTTGTCACAGGAATCTGTTAGGTGCACAGGCATGGGAAGTGACTCCTTGAGTGAAGAAAGCCCCGAGCGGCGCTTTCGCACTTTGTTTATCTCCGATGTCCATCTCGGAGCCCGCGGTTCGCAAGCCGACCGCCTGCTGGACTTCCTCCGCTCTCACGATGCCGATACGATCTACCTCGTTGGTGATATCGTCGACGGCTGGGCGCTGAAGTCGAACTGGTACTGGCCGCAGACCCACAACGACTTCGTGCAGAAGATGCTGCGCAAGGCGCGCAAGGGCGCCAAGGTGATCTACGTCCCGGGCAACCACGACGAGTTCCTGCGCAAATATTACGGCACGCATTTCGGCGGCATCGATGTGGTGGAGAACACCGTCCATACCGGCGCCGACGGCAAGCGCTACCTCATCATCCATGGCGACATCTTCGATCTCGTCGTGCAGAACGCACGCTGGCTCGCCCATCTCGGCGACAAGGCCTACGACTTCGCGATCCAGATGAATCGCTTCGTCAACTTCTTCCGCAAGATGTTCGGCGTTCCCTACTGGTCGCTGTCGCAATGGGCCAAGCTGAAGGTCAAGAAGGCGGTGAACTATATCGGCGCGTTCGAGGCGACGCTTGCCGGCGAGGCGCGGCGTCACGGCTGCGACGGCGTGATCTGCGGCCACATCCACTACGCGACGATTCATGACGAGCACGGCATCCGTTACATGAATTGCGGCGACTGGGTGGAGAGCTGCACCGCGCTCGCCGAGCATGAGGATGGCCATTTCGAAATCATCACCTGGACCGACCCGGTGCGCCGGATCGCGCCAGTTCCGCGAGTGACGGCACGCGCTGCATGACGCATATCCTGGTCGCGACCGATGCGTGGCATCCCCAGGTCAACGGGGTTGTCCGCACGCTGACCATGATGGCACAGGCGGCGAACTCGCTCGGCGTCGAGGTCAGCTTCCTGACGCCGGACGAGTTCCGCACCTTCGCGATGCCGAGCTATCGCGATCTCCGGCTGGCGCTGCCGTACCGGGCCAAGGTCGCGAGCCTGATCGAAGCGGCCAAGCCCGACAGCATCCATATTGCGACCGAAGGCCCGATCGGGCTTTCGGTCCGCCGCTATTGCCGCAAGCGCGGCCTGCCGTTCACGACGAGCTTCCACACCCGCTTCCCCGAATATGTCTCGGCCCGGACGCCGGTTCCGGAAGCCTGGGTGTGGCGCGCGCTGCGCTGGTTCCACAAGCCGAGCCGGGCGGTGATGGCGGCGACCCCGGCGCTGGCCGCCGAACTGCGCCAGCGCGGCTTCCGCAACGTGGTGCTGTGGTCGCGCGGCGTCGATACCGCGCTGTTCCATCCGCGCGACGTCGACCTGTGCCTGCCGCAGCCGGTCTATCTCAGCGTCGGCCGGGTGGCAGTGGAAAAGAACCTCGAGGCATTCCTCGATCTCGATCTGCCCGGCACCAAGGTCGTGGTCGGCGACGGCCCGGCGCGGGCGGCGCTGGAGCGGAAATATCCGGAAGCCGTCTTCCTCGGCGCCCGCCATGGGGAAGAACTGGCTGAAATCTATGCTGCGGCCGATGTGTTCGTTTTCCCCAGCCGCACGGATACGTTCGGTTTGGTGCTGCTCGAGGCACTGGCGAGCGGCCTGCCGGTTGCCGCTTTTCCGGTCACAGGTCCCCGCGACGTGATCGGCGCGGCGCCGGTCGGCGTGCTCGACGAGGATCTGCACCATGCCTGCCTGGAGGCGCTCAGCATCCCGCGCCAGGCCTGTGTCGATTTTGCCGCGCTCCACACCTGGCAGGCGTCGGCCAGGGTGTTCATCGAGCGCTGCATGAACGTCCGCCCGGCTCCGCCTGATGGCGAGGGCGAAGTGTTCGAATTCGGTGCCGAGGAGCACCATTTCGCAGTTTTGCCGGCCAGTCACCCAACCTCACACTAAACAAACTCACGCCAAAGCGTCTTGCCGGGCTGTATCCCGCCGCGATACAAATTGCGGATGACGGACACCGTTTTAAATCCACCCGTCGCTGCCGCGGACATCGATGCCGCCGCAAGGGTGGTCGCGCCGTTCGCGGTGCGCACGCCGCTCCTGACCTTTCCCGTTCTCAACGAACGCGTCGGCAGCCGGGTTTTCCTCAAGCCCGAAATGCTGCAGCGGACCGGATCGTTCAAGTTCCGCGGCGCCTTCAACAAGCTCGCCTCGATCCCGCAGGACAAGCGGAGCGGCGGCGTCGTCGCGTTCTCCTCGGGCAACCATGCCCAGGGCGTTGCCGCGGCGGCCAGGATCCTCAACATGCAGGCGACCATCGTGATGCCTGCGGACTCGCCGCTCACCAAGCGTGAGCGGACCAAGTCGTATGGCGCCGAAGTCGTGCTCTACGACCGCGATCGCGACGACCGCGCGGCGATCGCCAGCGGCATCGCCAGCAAGCGTGGCGCGACCTTGGTGCCTCCCTATGACGATCCGCTCGTGATCGCGGGCCAGGGCACCGCCGGCCGCGAGATCGCCGAGGACATGGCGGCGCTCGGGCTGACGCCCGATATCGTCGTGGCGCCGGCGTCGGGCGGCGGATTGATCGCGGGCGTTGCGACCGCGGTGAAAGCGAAGTATCCGCAGGCCCAGGTGATCGTCGCCGAGCCCGCGGGCTATGACGATCACGCGCTGTCGCTCAAGGTCGGACATCGCGAGGCGCATGCGGTTGCGCCGCGCACCATCTGCGATGCGCTGATGGCGATGATGCCGGGCGAGCTCACCTTTGCGATCAACAGCAAGCTGCTCGCAAACGGTGTCAGCGCTTCCGACGAAGAGGTTGGTGCGGCTGTAGCTTTTGCCTATCGCGAGCTGAAGCTCGTGGTCGAACCCGGTGGCGCCATCGGGCTCGCCGCGCTGCTCGCGGGGCGGATCGACGCCAGGGGCAAGAACGTCGTCATCGTGCTCTCGGGCGGCAATGTCGACGCCGATTTGTTCGCGAAGCTCGTCGCCTGAGATCGGCGTTTTTGAAAAGCGGCGGGGGCAGGGCGGTGATCGCTCTGCCCCCGTTTCGTTGTGCGGCGTGGCCGATCAGTGCCTGAAGCCGCCATGATGCCCGCCGCCCATGCCGCCGACATGCGAGCTGGACTGACTTGAGCGGAACGTTGCACGCTCGCCACCGCCCGATCGCGTCCGGTCGACTTGCATGCTCTGCCGCCCGGCGCGGAAGCGGTGGTGGTCGCTGTCTTTCATGATCGGGCTTGATGCGTTCTTGCCGGCATTTGCCGCAGGAAGGCTCGCGATGTTACCTTTGCCAATCGTGTTCGGCATCCCGATCGGCTTCGCTCCGGGCGCGGGCATGTTGACGATCCTACCGCCGCCGATCTGGCCGTTGCCGCCGGCGCCTTGCAGGCCCGCATTGATCGGCTGCAAGGCCTGACGATTTGACAGCCGCGTGAATTGCATCAGCGGCACCAGCTTCGGCTGGGCCTGCAGCTTCAAGGCCTGCTGCGCGTAGGGGCCGCCAGCGAAATTGTCGTGGAAGGTCTTGTAGGCGAACGGCGTGTTGGCCAGCACCGCCTTGTGCCAGGCAGCGACCTGCAGCCAGTTGGTCAGCAGGAAGCGGATGCGGTCGCACAGCGGATCGCGCGGATAGAGCCGGATGAATTCCTCGTAGTAGTCCGGCCGGCCCTCCGACAGCACGAAATCGTAGGCCTGGTGCACCGAGCGGTTCGGCAGGTTCGACGCCATCTGCACGATCGGCCCATTCGCCGGCGCGCGGGACGACGCGACAGCGGTGTCGCCGAAGAAATAGAAGTCGGAGGTCAGCGACGAGCTTTCCCAGGGCGTCTGCCGGCCGTCGGTCGTCGAGTTGACCTCGAGGCGAACGCGCTTGAACAACTGCTCGATCGGCAGGTTGGGCTCGCGCGCCAGTCGCAGGAAGGCGTTGGTGTAGGGGCTGTGGCCGTTGTTGCCGTCCTGTGCCTCCATGCCGGGCGCGGTCGAATAGCCGACGATCGAGCCGTTCGGCGCGTCGACGACGGCAAGGCCGCGGCCGGCATCGTTGACGTTGGGAAACGGGTTGTTGCGGCAGGCATCGAGCACCACGATCCGCATCCGGCTCGGGATGTTCTCGAGCGTGCCCATCACGTCGACGAGGCGCACCGCATTGCCGTCGAGGTCGGACGGCGTCGCGATCTTCGCATCGACCGGAATCAGATAGTTCTCGCCGGCGAGCTGCACGCCGTGCCCGGCATAGTAGATCATGGCGACCGTGCTCGGGCCCCGCGCCGCGACCTTGTCGGAGAAATCCCGCAACACCTTCACCATGTCGCCCTGCCTGAGGTTGGTCGCGGAGATCACCTCGAAGCCGGCCGCGTTCAGCAGCTCGGCCATCGACTGCGCGTCATTGCCGGGATTGGCGAGCTTTGGCGCATTCTCGTAATTCGCATTGCCGATCACGAGCGCCACGCGCTGCTCGGGACCGCGGAGCGCTGCTGGTGTCGCTGCGGCTGATGACGCAGGTGAAACACCCTGATCGAGGGATGGCGCTGGCGTCTGCGCTGCATTGCCGACCGTGAGACTGCTGCTCTCGGCAAGCGCCGCACCGGGCGCACCGAGGCTCAACAGGCCGAGCAATGCGGCCGATATCATCATGGATGTCAGGCGGACCATCGCGCGCTCCCAAAAGCTGATCCCGGTGCGAGACCGGTCGCGGGGACGCTAGACGCAGACGCGGTCGCGGTACGTGAGCTGGGTCACGGAGCGTGGGAGGTCAATCGGAGGTGAACGCGTCGCGTGAACACGTCCGCGCTTACGAGAAGAACGCCATCTTCTCGGCTTGGCTCATGCGGCGGATCGGCGCGAGCGGATCGTTGGCCGCGACGGTCGGCTTTTTCAGAAGGCCGCTGGCGATGATGGTGGAGCCGAGCGAGACCTCGGCCGCGGGAGCGGGCGCTGCGCCAACGGTCGGCGGGAGAGGCGGCGGCACCGCCAGCGGAGCCGTAGCAATCGACGCGACAGCGACCAGTGCTGGCTCGACCTTGAGCTCGACCTTCGGCTCGGGCGCCGGTGCAGGCTCGGGCTGAATGGCCGGTGCAACCATTTCGGGCTCGGGTTCGGCGGCCATCGCCTCGGCGACACGCAGCTCTTCGGCGGCGCGCATTTCCTCGGCGATCGCCTCTTCGTCGATCGGATCGGGTGCGCCCATTTCCATCGCGATCAGGTCGAGCATCGCTTCGTCATGGGCGTCGGCGGCGGCCTCGTCGGAGACGCGGGCGAGTTCGGCGGCCTCGGCTTCGGCCAGTGCAGCTTCGGCCTTGAGCCAGGCTTCGCTCGGCTGCGGGACTGCCGCTGTGGCAGCCTCGGTGGGCGGCGTTGCAGCTTCGGCGTTCGGCGTCGCCACGGCTTCCTGAGGCGGCGCTGGCGGCGTGGCGGCCATCGGTGCATCGGGGGCCGCGCTCTCGGCGGCAGCGCTTTCGGCTGCCGGCGGCGATGAAGGCGCCGCCGCGGCCGGTTCGGCCGCGGGCGTCGCCACCTTGTCTGGATCGAACTCGCTGAGCCGGCGGGCCAGCCCCGCGAAGGCAGCGTCCAGCACGGCCTTGGCGTCGTCCATCGAAACCTGGGACGCACCGGCCTCGATCGCGCTGGCCTGCGAATCGATGATGTCGCAGATCCGGCCGTCATTGCCGATCTCGCGCAGCCGCCAGGAGATCTCCCGGATCACCCGCACGCCCTTGCGCACCGGCGCAAGGTTCTGCTCGAAGCTGACGCCGTCGAGCGCCGCGATGGCGGAGGCCTGGGCGGCCTCGATCGCGCCGCGCAGCGCGCCCAGCGCCTGCGCCAACTGCTCGTCCCTGATCGCCGCTGCGGCGGCCTGCCGCTGCGCGCTGAGACTGTCCTCGATCCGCGCCACGGCATCGAGCACCATGCGGGTGTCGGCGTTGCGGTTGCGCTTGGCGTATTCGCCGAGGAACCAGCGGCCCCGCGAGGTCTCCATGAAGGCCGCGCTGATCGCAGCATAGTCCTCCTCGCTCGGCAGGGCCGCGCGGGCGGATATCGGCGACAGGGCGAATGCTTCTTCGGCCATCACAATCTCTTCGCGCAAATCACAGCGCGTTACGCTAACGATCACCACGATATCGCGCGAATCGCAATTGAATTGATGTCTTCCGAATCACAAATCCCCATTGCAGCAAAAGTTGCATCGCGGCGATTCGCGCGCAGCCTCGCGGCATTCTATGCCACGCTGTTCGGCATGACCGGGGTCCATCTGCCGTTTTTCACGGTGTGGATGAAGGCGATCGGGATCGATGCCACCTGGATCGGCATCATCACGGCGGTGCCGCCGGTGACGCGCTTCACCGTGCTGCCGCTGGTCACTGCGGCCGCGGAACGCCGCCAGATGCTGCGCGGCGCGATCATCGTCACCGGGTTTGCGACGGCATTCGGCTTTGCCGTGATCGGCACCCAGCACCAGCCGTTCGTGCTGCTCGCGGTCTATGCGCTGACGTGTTGTGTCTGGACGCCGATGGTGCCGCTCACCGACGCCTATGCGCTGCGGGGCGTCAGGCAATTCGGCCTCAGCTATGGGCCGCTGCGGCTGTGGGGCTCGGCGGCCTTCGCGGTCTGCGCGCTGATCAGCGGGTTCCTGCTGCGCTATGTCGCGGAGGTCGACCTGATCTGGATCATCACGGCCGTGACGGTGCTCGGTGCGCTCGTCGGCCTGACGCTGCGGCCTCTGGGCCGCCCGGTGGCATCAGTCGCGCACGCGGCCGGTTCGCCAAAGCTGCTGCGCAATCGCACCTTCCTCGCTATCATCGTGTCCTCGGCGCTGATCCAGGGCAGCCACGGCGCCTATTACATCTTCGCATCGATTGCCTGGCAGCAGGCCGGTTTCAGCGGCCTGACCATCGCGGTGCTCTGGGTGCTCGGCGTGATCGCCGAGATCGTGCTGTTTGCGGCCTCGCCGCGCTTCACGCTGCCGTCGGCTGTGCTGGTGATGATCGCGGCGGCCAGCGCGGTGGCGCGCTGGGCGATCACCGCGCAGGACCCGCCGCCGGCGGTGCTGGCCGTGGTCCAGCTCGGACACGGGCTGAGCTTCGGCCTGACCCAGGTCGGCATCATGGGGCTGATGGTGCATCACGTGCCGGTTCATGTGATGGCGCGCGCGCAGGGCTATCTCACCGCCTGCGGCGGCATCGTCGCGAGCACCACGGCGATCGTCAGCGGCATGGTCTATGCGCGCTTCGGCCTCGGCGTCTACGACATGATGGCGACGATGGCGGCCACAGGCGGGCTCGTGATGTGGCTGGCGCGTCGACGCCTAACCCGCCATCATCCCCACAGCGCGGCATCCGGCGGATAGACCAGGCTGCCCTCGTAGCGCAGGCCGTGGTCGCGGTCCTTGGCCAGCAACAGCGGGCCGTCGAGATCGACGAAGCGCGCGGCTTGCGCGATCAGCATCGCCGGCGCCATCGCCAGCGAAGTCGCGACCATGCAGCCGATCATGATCTCGAAGCCGAGCGCGCGGGCGGCATCCGCCATCGCGAGCGCTTCGGTCAGCCCGCCGGTCTTGTCGAGCTTGATGTTGACGGCGTCATAGCGGCCGCGCAGGCCCGCGAGCGACGCGCGGTCATGCACGCTCTCGTCGGCGCAGACCGCGACCGGGCGCTTGATCCGCGCCAACGCTTCGTCCTTGCCCGCCGGCAGCGGCTGCTCGATCAGCGTGACGCCGGCATCGGCGCAGGCTTTGAGGTTGGCGGCGAGGTTGTCCTCGGTCCAGGCTTCATTGGCATCGACAATCAGTTCGGAGCGCGGTGCCGCCTTGCGCACGGCGGCGATCCGCGCGCCATCGCCGTCGCCACCGAGCTTGATCTTGAGCAGCGCGCGGTGCGCGGCCTTCGCGGTGGCCTCCGCCATCGCCTCTGATGTCCCGAGCGAGATCGTATAGGCTGTTGTGCGCGGTTCGGGCGCGGGCCGGCCGAGCAGGTTCCAGATGCGCTGCCCGGCGCGCTTGGCCTCGAGGTCCGCCAGCGCGCAATCCAGCGCGTTGCGGGCGGCACCGGCGGGCATCCGGGCCTGCAGGGCGATGCGGTCCATGCCGGCGGCGAGCGGCTCCTGCATCGCCTGGATCGCCTCGAGCGTCGCCTCCGGCGTTTCGCCATAGCGCGGGTAGGGCACGCATTCGCCGCGGCCCACCAGACCGCCCTGGCTGACCTCGGCCACCACCACGACCGCCTCGGTCTTGGCGCCGCGGCTGATCGTGAAGGTCCCGGCGATCGGCCAGCGCTCGATCCGGGCATTCAAGGAAATGGTCCGGGATGGGCTGGAAGTCATTTTAAAGTCTACTATTTCCTGAACCGTAGCTTGCGACGCGCAAACAACTATGGCTGGTTAGTGACAGATTCGACAAGCCGATCCGGCATCGCCGGAGATCTGCGTGAGCGGCGGCCAGTCGGCTTGAGGGGTAGGCAAAAGGTGAGCGGCGACCCGACACTGGAGCGGATAGCCCAAGGCGAAGGACTGGCGTTGTGCGCGGCGGGCAACTGGACCGCCCGCTTTGCCCCTGCGCTCGAGCGGATCGTCTCCGACGCCGAGAAGCTGCGCGGCAGCCGCCCCCACATCTTCATCGACGTGTCGCAGGTCGCAAGCCTCGATACCTTCGGCGCCTGGCTGATCGAGCGGCTGCGCCGCAGCCTCAGCGATGCCAGCGCGGAAGCGGAGATCGCGGGCCTGTCCGCAAATTACTCCAGCCTGGTCGACGAGGTCCGCCGCGTCGGGCCCGCGCCGAGGGTCGTGAGCGAGGGGCTGTCGATCACGGGCATGCTCGAGCAGATCGGCCGCACCGTGGCCGGGGTCAGCGGCACCATCATCGGCCTGGTCGACATGCTCGGCGCGGTGCTGGCCGCCGCCGGCAAGGTGCTGATCCATCCGCGCAGCTTCCGCCTGACCTCGACGGTACATCACCTCGAGCAGGTGTGCTGGCGCGCGGTGCCGATCGTGGTGCTGATCACCTTCCTGATCGGCTGCATCATCTCGCAGCAGGGCATCTTCCATTTCCGCAGGTTCGGCGCCGACATCTTCGTGGTCGACATGCTGGGGGTGCTGGTGCTGCGCGAGATCGGCGTGCTCCTGGTCGCGATCATGGTCGCGGGCCGCTCCGGCTCGGCCTATACCGCCGAGCTCGGCTCGATGAAGATGCGCGAGGAGATCGATGCGCTGCGCACCATGGGCTTCGATCCGATCGAGGTCCTGATCCTGCCGCGCATGCTGGCCTTGGTGCTGGCGCTGCCGATCCTGGCCTTCCTCGGCGCGATGGCTGCGCTCTATGGCGGCGGCCTGGTGGCCTGGCTCTATGGCGGCGTCGATCCGGAGGCCTTCCTGCTCCGCCTTCGTGATGCCATATCGATCGACCATTTCATCGTCGGCATGGTCAAGGCGCCTGTGATGGCGGCGGTGATCGGCATCGTCGCCTGCGTCGAGGGGCTGGCGGTGCAGGGATCGGCGGAATCGCTCGGTCAGCACACCACCGCGTCGGTGGTGAAAGGGATCTTCTTCGTGATCGTGATGGACGGCGTTTTCGCGATCTTCTTCGCCTCGATCGGGATGTGATCATGGCGGAGCAGGACATCGACGCCATCATCCGGGTTCGCGACGTCACCGTGCAATTCGGCACCACGCGCGTGCTCGACGGCCTCGACCTCGACGTCAAGCGCGGCGAGATCTTAGGCTTCGTCGGCCCGTCGGGCGCCGGCAAGTCGGTGCTGACGCGCACCATCATCGGGCTCGTGCCGAAGGTCTCCGGCCGCATCGAGGTGTTCGGCGTCGATCTCGATGCCGCGAGCTCGTCGCAGCGCCGCGCCGTCGAGCGGCGCTGGGGCATCCTGTTCCAGCAGGGCGCGCTGTTCTCTTCGCTCACGGTGCGCCAGAACATCCAGTTTCCGGCGCGCGAATATCTGCGCGTCTCGCAGCGGCTGCTCGACGAGATCATGGTCGCGAAACTGGTGATGGTCGGCCTCAAGCCCGAGGTCGCCGATCGCTATCCGTCGGAACTGTCCGGCGGCATGATCAAGCGCGTCGCGCTGGCGCGCGCGCTCGCGCTCGATCCTGAATTGGTGTTTCTCGACGAGCCGACGTCGGGGCTCGATCCGATCGGCGCCGGCGATTTCGACGAGCTGGTGCGAACGTTGCAGCGCACTTTGGGGCTGACCGTTTTCATGGTAACCCACGATCTCGACAGTCTTTACACCGCGTGCGACCGTATCGCCGTTTTAGGGAACGGTAAGATCATTGCTGCAGGATCGATCGCCGACATGAAGGCATCGCAGCATCCATGGCTGCAGCAATATTTCAACGGCAAGCGCGCCCGAGCCGTTGTGGCCTAGCCCATGATCCCGAAGCGAGAAGACCGGTTTTCGGACGAGATCATGCGCCAACAGGGAATTCGACCGGCTCGAACGCAGGCTGACTGCGCGAAGGCCCAAGAGTAATTCAAGAGCGATGAACGCGAGCAATTGATGGAAACGCGGGCGAACTACGTCTTGATCGGGGCTTTCACGCTGGCGGTGATCGCCGCCGCGTTCGGCTTCGTGCTGTGGTTCCAGAGCCTGCACACCACCAAGCAGCGCAGCCCCTTGCGGGTGATCTTCGAGGGACCGGCGTCGGGTCTGCGCAATGGCGGCAATGTCAACTTCAATGGTATCCGGATAGGGGAGGTGGTGTCGGTGAAGCTCGACAATCCGCGGCGCGTGGTGGCGCTGGCGATGATCGAGAACAACGCACCGCTGCGCAAGGACACCCTGGTCGGCCTCGAATTCCAGGGCCTCACCGGCGTCGCCGCGATCTCGCTGAAGGGCGGTGAGGAGGCCGCCCCGCCGGTGCCGCTGGATGAGGACGGCATCCCGGTTCTGACCGCCGACCCCAACGCACTGCAGGACGTCACCGAAGCGATCCGCGCCACCCTGCAAAACGTCAACCGCATCGTCGCCGACAATCAGCAGTCGGTGAAGAATTCGCTGAAGAACCTCGAGGTCTTCACCGAGGCGCTGGCGCGCAATTCCGAGAAGATCGACAACGTCATGCTCAAGGTCGACGGCGTGATGGCCAAGGCCGACAATCTGATGCTGGGCCTCAATGCAATCGCCGGCGGCAACAATGGCAGCGAGCTGAACCTGATGGTGAAGTCGATCCGCGAGCTCGCCGACAATGTCGACAAGCGGACCAATCTCCTGATCAACGACGGCCGCCGCACGCTCGCCGACATCAGCCGCGCCGTGAACAATTTCGACCGCAACCCGAGCCGGGTGATCTTCGGCGGCAGCAACAACGCCGCACCCGAGCCCGCGCCCGCTCCCGCAGCAGCACCGGCAGGCCCGCGGCGCCGGCAGTAGCAGTAGGCTGCGCGAATGGTGAGCGGCGAATAGGGTTCGCTGCCTGCACGCACACGACCGTCATTGCGAGCAAAGCGAAGCAATCCATCGCTCCGCATACACGGCGGCATGGATTGCTTCGTCGCTTTCGCTCCTCGCAATGACGGTGGTTGGCTCCGCCGCCCTACCACCGCGACGCAGTCCGGACACTCTCACTTGGCCCAAACAAAAACGGAGGCCTTTCGGCCTCCGTTTTTCATTCGCTATTCGCCACTCACTATTCGCAAGCTTACCCCAGCCGTCCCGCGGCGTGCGCGAGCAGGGTGTAGACCAGCCCGGTCTCCGAGGTCAGGTGGCCGGCCAGCTCCTGCTGGCCGCGACCTTCGCGGGCGACCTCGTCGAGCAGGCGCTCGAACTCCGCGATGTAGCGGTCGACCGTCTGCTTGAAGCCGCGGTCGGCGCGGTACTTGCGGGCGACCTCGTCGAAGGCCTTCTGGCCGGCCGGCGTGTAGAGGCGCTTACTGAACGCCTTGTTCTCGCCGCGCTGGTAGCGATCCCACATCTCGGCCGCGAGGGTGCGATCCATCAGCCGGCCGATGTCGAGCGACAGCGACTCCAGCGGATTGGCGGCCGGCTGCTGCTGCGGACGCGGCCGCTGCTGGGCATCGCGGCCCTGCGGGGCGGGCGGCGGCGCGTCGCTGCGGTTGAGCAGGTCGGACAGCCAGCCGTCGCCGTTGTTGTTGGGGCCGGCCGGGCTGACCGACGGGGCCTCGGTGCGGCGCGAGCTCGCCATGCCGAGATCGGGCGGCGGCAGCGTCGAAGCGCTGTTGCCGTTGTCCCGCATCCGCACGTCGGCACGGCCGCCGGCGGCGGCAGCCATCACCGGCTCCTCGTGGCGGACGCTGGCGCGGTTGCTCGAGACCACGTCGAGCCCGCGGCCGTGATGGGCGACGATGCGGTTCAACTCGGCCAGCGCCTCGATCTGGTCGACGATCACCTTGCGCATCTGCGCGGTGTTTTCGGCTGCCTCCTGCGGCATTTCGAGCACGCCGCGGCGCAGCTCGCTGCGGGTGGCCTCGAGCTCGCTGTGCATCTCGCTCGCCATCTGCTTCATCGCCGTGACCATCGCGGAGAACTTCTCCGTCGATTCCTTGAACATCGCATCGGTCTCGGCGTTGCTCTGCTGGTAGAGCTCGTTCATGGCGTCGACGGTCTGCTGACGCTCGTTCTCGGCCGCCTGGCGCACCGCTTCGAACTGCCTGCTGATCGCAGCCGAACCGGCGCCTGCGGTCTCCGCCACCACGCGGGCGATGTCGCGGGCGCGTTCCTCGGCCGCGCCGAGCGATTCATCGAGCAGCCCGGTGAAGCGCGACAGCCGCTGGTCGAGATCGGTGGTGCGCAGGTCGATGGTGGTGACCAGCGCTTCCAGCGCCTCCTTACGCTCGCTGACGGAGGCCGTCGTCGAGCGGTTGGCCTGCTCGACCACGGCAGCCGCGTCGATCAGCGCCTTGCCATGGGTCTCGAACTGGCTCGACAGCGCGCCGAGATCTTCCAGCGCCTTGCCGGTCTTGCTGTTAAACACCGTGAGCTGGTCTTCCAGCGTCTGGGTTGCGACGCCGTTGCGCGAGGTGACGTCGTTCATGGCGGACACGAAGTCGGCCACGCGGGTCACCAGCGCGCGCTCGAGCGAGTTGAGGTTGTCGTGGGCGCCGGTCAACACTTCCTGCAGCAGGATGTTGCCCTCGCGCAGCCGCTCGAACAGCGCCACCGTATCGGTGCGCAGGATCTTGCTGGTCTCCTGCATCTCGGTGACCGCGGAGATCGAGACCTGGCGCGACTGGTCGATCGCCGCGCGCGAGGCGTGCTCGAGCTCCTTGAGCGACTTCGCCACCGCGCCGGTCGCCTGATCGCCGGCCGAGGTGATGTTGCGCGCGACATCGCCGCCATGCGCCGACATCGACTGCGAGAAGGCGAGGCCGCGGGTTTCGATCGCTTTCAGCGCGTCTGCCGTGGCGCGATCCATGTCAGCCGACAGCTGCGTGGTCTTGGCGGTCAGCGCCTCGACCAGCGAGCCGCGGCGGCCGTCGACCATCTGCGACAGACGCTCGGCCTGCTGCTGCACATAGGTGACGATCTCGTCGGTCTTGCCGGTCATCGCCGAGCCGAACGCGCTGGTGGCGGACAGCACCGAACGCTCGATGTCGGCGGAGGTCGTCTTGACCTTGGTCGAGACCTCGTTGGACATCGTGACCAGTGCGGCCTGTGCGTTCTGCGCAGAGGTCTGGATGTTGTCGGTGGTCTTGGCCGTGACCGAGCCCAGCGTGCGCTCGATATCGGTCGAGAGCGTGCGGATCTGCGCGGCGGCATCGGCGGAGGTCGCCGCAAACGAGCTCTGGGCTTCGCGGGCGCTGCCCAGGATGGTCTGTGCGGTCTCCGCGCTGGCCGTGGTCAGCGAGCGCTCGATCTCGACCGAGATCGCGCGGATCTGGGTTGCGGCCTCGCTCGACGTTGCGACGAACGAGTTCTGGGCGTCGCGGGCACTGCCGAGGATCGACTGGGCAGTGTTGGTGCCGACCGACGTCAGGGTGCGCTCGACATCGGCAGCCAGCGACTTGACGTGGTTGACTGCATCGGTCGACGCGGAGACGAGGGTGTTCTGCGCCTCGCGAGCGCCGGCCGTCAGCACCTCGGCGGTGCCGGAACCGGCCATCGAGAGCGCGCGCTGGATGTCGGCGGCGAGCGCCGACACCTTCTCGGCAGCCTCGGTCGACGCATTGACCAGCGTGCTCTGGGCTTCCCGCGCACCTGACGTGATCGATTCCGCGGTGGCCGAGCCGGCCATCGACAGCGAGCGCTCCATGTCGGCCGCCAGCGTGCGCACCAGATCGGCGGCTTCGGTGGATGCACCGGCCAGCGTGCTCTGGGCCTCGCGGGCGGAGGCGACGACGGCTTCCGCGGTTGCGGAGCCCGCCATCGACAGGGAACGCTCGATGTCGGCCGACAGCGTCTTGACCAAATTGGCGGCATCGGTCGACGCACCGGCCAGCGTGCTCTGGGCCTCGCGGGCGGAGGCGACGACGGCTTCCGCGGTGGCGGAGCCGGCCATCGACAGCGAACGCTCGATGTCGGCCGACAGCGTGCGGACCAGGTTGGTGGCGTCGGTCGATGCGCCGGCCAGCGTGCTCTGGGCCTCGCGGGCGGAGGCGACGATGGATTCCGCGGTGGCGGAGCCGGCGGTCGAGAGCGAGTGCCGCATGTCGGCCGCGAGCGCGCGGACGAGGTTGGCGGCTTCGGTGGATGCGCCGGCCAGCGTGCTCTGGGCTTCGCGGGCGGAGGCGACAACGGCTTCCGCGGTTGCGGAACCGGCCATCGACAGCGAGCGCTCGACGTCGCTGGCAAGCGACTTGACCTGGCCAGTGACGTCGGTCGAGGTCGAGATCAGCGTGGTCTGGGCCTCGCGCGCACCGGTCATGATCGCTTCGGCGGCAGCGGAGCCGGACATCGACAGCGATGCCTCGACATCGGCGGCCAGCGACTTGACCTGGCTTGCGGCCTCGACCGAGGCGCTGACCAGCGTGGTCTGCGCGTCGCGGGCGCCCGACAGCACGGAGGCCGCGGTGGCGCTGCCGGCCGCCTGCAGGGTGCGTTCGACGTCCTCGGACAGCGCCTTGATCTGCGAGGCGACGTCGCCGGAGGCGGAGACCAGCGAGACCTGCGCATCGCGGGCACTGGTGAGGATCGAGTTGGCGGCGCTGGTGCCGACGGCGGTCAGCACGCCCTCGACCTCGGCCGAGCTCATCTTGAGCTGGTTGCCGACGTCGGCGGACACGGTGAGCAGCGCCTGCTGCGCGGTGCGCGCGCCGGTCTGGATGGTTTCGCTGGTGTTGACCACGAGATTGGTCAGCGAGCGCTCGGCGTCCTCGACATGCGACTTGATGCTCGACGACAGCAGCTCGGCGCGGGACATCAGGTCCTCGCTGGCCTGGCGGCCGCTGCTCTCGATGCGGCCGGCGACGGCCTCGACGCGCGAGCCGAGCAGGTCCTCGAACTGCGCGACGCGGGTGTCGATGTCACCGGCGATGACGCCGACGCGGCTCTCGATGCCCTGCTGGATGTCGGCGAAGCGCGCCGAGATGGTGTCGGTCAGGTTCGAGCTGTGGCCGCTGATGGTCTCGACGAGGCGGCTGTTGTGACCATTGATGGTGTCGGCGAGGCGGGTGCTGTGGCCGTTGATGGTGTCGACCAGGCGGATGCTGTGGCCGTCGATGGTCTCGGCGACGCCGTTGATACGGTGGTCGACCGCGGCGATCGCCTGCACGGTGCCTTCGGTCAGGGTCGTGGTGAGCAGGCCGAGGCGCGAGTCGATCGAGTGGATCGCCTGAGTGGCGCCTTCGGTCAGCTGCGTCGCGAGCGTGCCGAGATGGCCGTCGATGGTGTCGGTGACCGACTTGGCGCGGCTCTCGAAGGTGACCTCGATCGTCTTCATGCGGCCGTCGATCGCATCGTCCAGCGACTGCAGGCGGCCGTCGAACGAGCCGATCTTGCTGGCGAGCGAGCTGTCGAACGACGACAGCTTGTCGGTCAGCGAGGCGTCGAGCGTGGTGACGCGGCTGCCGAGCGTGGTCTCGAACTGCAGCAGGCGCTGGTCGAGCGAGGCGGTGATCTCGCCGCTATTGCTGGTGACGCGATTGTCGAAGGTGTCGACATAGGTCTTCAGGCTGTCTGCGATGTCCTGGGTGCGCTGGCCCATGCGCTCGACGATGTCGCCGCCGAAGGTCTTGACCGTGCGGTCGAATTCCGAGATGTGGCGGGTGATCAGCGCGCCGAGCGTGCCGGAGTCGCGGGCGAATTTCTCGGCGAGCTCGCTGCCGTGGTTCTTCACCAGGTCGTCGAACGCGCTCATCTGCAGCGACAGCGAGTCGTGCGCGGTCTCGGTCTGGCCCACCACCTTGGCGACCAGCGAATTGACGGTGACGTCGAGCGCCTCGCTCGCGCGGTCGCCGGACGTCATGATCTGGCCGGCGAGGCGGTTGCCGGCGTCGTCGATCTTGCTGACGAGGTCGTTGCTGCGCAACTCGAGCTCGAGCAGCAGCGAGTCCGCGGAGTTCTTCAGGGAGTCGTGGACCTCCTCGGTGCGGTCGGAGATGCCGTCGACGATGGCGGACGAACGCTGCTCGAACTCGCCGGTGATGCGGTCGATGCGCTCGTTCAGCATCTCGTGGACGCGGTCGGCCAGATCGACGAACTCGTCATGGACGTGGCCGGTCTTGAAGTTGAGGCTGGTGGTGAGCCGCTCGGAGGCGTCCATCACCGCGCGCGTGGTCTCGGCGCTGGCTTCCTCGAGGCGGTCGAGCAGGTCGCCGCCGCGCTCGCCGAGCGCGAGGATCATGTTGTCGCCGGCATGGCTCAGCGCGGTCGTGATGTGCTGGCCGCGCTCTTCCAGCGCACCGGTGATGCTCTTGGCGACCTCGTCGACGCGCGATGCGATCGCGTCCGAAATCAGCGCGATGTCGTGGCGCAGGTCGATCTGCACGCCGGAGATGGCGCTGCGCACCTGCTCGGCCTGGCCGACCAGATTGTCGCGCTGGTGGGCGATGTCCTGCAGCAGCGCGCGGATGCGCACTTCATTGTCGGAATAGGCGCGTTCGAGCGCCGCGACCTCGTTGGCGACGAGGGTTTCGAGCTCGCCGGCGCGCGCGATCGCGCGTTCGACGCCATCGCCCATCGCCGCGACCTCGCGGCGGATCGCCTGGCCGACCGTCACCATGGAATCCGCGGCGGCGTTTTCCGGCTCGGAGAATCGCATTGCGACCTGCGCCATCGATTGCGCGATCATCTGCATGCGCTGGCCGTGCGAGGCGAGGCTGGCGAGATAGTAGAACAGCAGAATCGGAACGGCGAACAGCGCGGCGAGGCCGGCGAGCACCAGGACGCCGGTGCCCTGGGCCATCGACGCTTGCAGCGCGGGCCAGAACGCGATGGTGAGGATCACGCCGCCGAGCAGCCATGCGCCGGAGCAGACGAAGAACAGCGTAAAGGCGTTGCGGGCGCGCCCTCCCTGCAATGTCTGCAGCATCTGGCCGATGGTCTCGCGATCATCATTGGCGGCGCGGCGAGGGGCACGCGGTTCTTCGATCGGCTCGAAGGCCGAACGGTCGGTATTCGGACGTTGATCGAACGATGTGGCGGAAAAATCCGACGCCGACGGCGGCAGGCTGGGCGGCGCCGCGCCTTCGTTGAGGGAGCTGCGGTTTTCGGCGCCCTGTTCGCTGATGTTGAGAGCTTCCTGGATGGCAGAAAGCGCGACTTCGGTGGGATCTTTGACCTTCTTGGGAGTGTTCGCCATGTTCAGTCTGAGCCCTCTCACTATTTTACGCGTCGGCGAGCCTGCGATCGTCCCCACGCATGCTCGAAGCCGGTGCCCACAAGCGGAGCGCAAGCGCCCCCTCGGCGGCTTGTCCGCTACATCCGCAAACATCCTATGGGGAGAGTGATGCGAATGAAATGCTTGCGATTAATACTTTCTTAATCATCGTTAACAGCTTTGCGCCATAAGGCCTTATGGGTACTCGAAATTCCCGCCGCAGAGGGTCGATTGTGTCCGGAAATTGTCCAGAATCGGGCGGTTTTGCCGATCATCCCGACAACAATTCGTTAACCAGTTTCGTGATTGGCTCGCCGATGGTCCGCCGGTGAAGGCCCGGTGGAAACGACAGGGACAGGTCATGCCGCTTCATCTCGAACGGGTTGAATGGACCCAATCGCCGCCGCTCGCGCCTGGCGACGGGCCGATCGACGTCGATCACCTCCGGCGCATGACACTGGGCGATCCTGCCCTGGAGCGGGAAGTGCTGGCGATGTTCTCGACCCAGTCTGCCCGGATCCTTGGCGAGCTGGCTGCCCTGCCGCCCGAGGCGACGACCCATGCCCACACCCTGAAGGGATCGGCGCGGGCGATCGGCGCCTTCGGCGTCGCCGAGGCGGCCGCCAACCTGGAAACCGCGCTGGCCGGCGGTTTCGATCCGGCCCAGCCCCTTGCTGCGCTCGGGGCCGCGATTGGCGAGGCGCGCACCGCGATCGAGCTGATTCTGGGCCGGTCCTAGGCCTCTCGCATCTCCAGGGCCTGCCGCAGCGGCCGGGATACCGCCCGGGCCGGCCGGCAGGTTTTCGGTCTCCACGCTGGCGCTGTGCGGATCGACCCGTTATACGACTGCCCGGGACCTTTCCATCCATCGTCCGGCGCATTCCGGCAGCACGAGCAATCATGGCCAAAATCCACTTTATCGACCATAGCGGCGAGAAACGCACAGTTGAGATCGAGAACGGCGCGACGGTGATGGAAGGCGCGATCCGCAACGCCATTCCCGGCATTGAAGCCGAATGCGGCGGCGCCTGCGCCTGTGCGACCTGCCATGTCTATGTCGATGAAGCGTGGCGCGAGAAGGTCGGCGCGCCGTCGCCGATGGAAGAGGACATGCTGGATTTCGGTTTCGACGTGCGCCCGAATTCGCGGCTGTCCTGCCAGATCAAGGTGACCGACGAACTCGACGGCCTGGTCGTGTCGACGCCGGAACGGCAGGCCTAGACCCTTTCCGTTCCGATTGAATCGGAACGGGGCTCTAGATTTTGTTTTGACGCGTTTTCTTCACGCGAACCGGCGCCCACTTCGCTCGAAAACGCTCTGACGTCTCTTATTCGCCGTCCGGATTGACACCGCGACGGACCCAGCGGCGGAAGTTCTCCCTGACCTCCGCCGGCAGCGGCGTCGGCCTGCGCGTGGCCTCGTCGATCATCACGGTGACCGCCTTCGCCGACGCAACGCATCTCCCCTCCGAAAACACCACCTGATCGAAGGTGGTCGATGTCCGCCCGAACTTGACGAGACCGAGCCCGAGCTCGATCTGGCCCGGCCAGTGCAGTTCGGCGCGGAAATGGATGTCGAGGCGCACCATGATCCAGCCGAGCCCGGCCGGCATCAGCCCCATGCTGCGGTCCTTCACCAGCGTGACGCGGCCGGTTTCAAAATAGCTCGCATAGACGGCGTTGTTGACGTGCCCGTTCGGGTCGAGATCGGCAAAGCGCACATTGTCGGACAGCCGATAGGGAAAGTCTTCCAGGCGCAGTGCATCGTTGGCGCGGACAGGGGCATTCACGAGGGGGCTCTCCGTCGGTTTCCTGCCCATACAGCCGAGTTGCGCAGGCTCGGCAAGGGGTTGCCGCGCCAGCCGCTGTCCCTATTATGCATGTCACGATCCGGCCCACTTGGCTGGACAGGCGAAAAGCCGTCCAGTCGACCTCAACTGAAAAGAAGCGGACATGAGCGAAGCGATCAAGACCGATGTGCTGATTATTGGCGCGGGCCCCTGCGGACTGTTCGCCGTGTTCGAACTGGGCCTGCTCGACATGAAGGTGCATCTGGTCGACATCCTCGACAAGATCGGCGGGCAGTGCGCCGAGCTTTATCCCGAGAAGCCGATCTACGACATTCCCGGCATTCCCTTCGTCACCGGCCAGGGGCTCACCGATCAGTTGCTGGAGCAGATCAAGCCGTTCAATCCGACCTTCCATCTCAACGAGATGGTGGAGAGCATCGAGAAGATCGGCGATCCCTTGTTCCGCGTGAAGACCGATGCCGGCAAGGAGTTCGAAGCCAAGGTGGTGGTGATCTCCGCGGGCGGTGGCTCGTTCCAGCCGAAGCGTCCGCCGGTGCCGGGCATCGAGGCCTATGAAGGCACCTCGGTGTTCTATGCCGTGCGCAAGATGGAGCAGTTCCGCGACAAGAACATCCTGATCGTCGGCGGCGGCGACTCCGCACTCGACTGGACGCTCAATCTGCATCCGATCGCCAAGCGCATCACGCTGCTGCACCGGCGCGACGATTTCCGCGCCGCGCCGCACAGCGTCGAGCAGATGCGCTCGCTGGTTGCGGACGGCAAGATGGATCTCAAGATCGGCCAGGTCACCGGGCTCGAAGGCGCTGGCGGTCAGCTCTCGGGCGCCGCGTTGAAGGGCAACGACAATGCGATGTCGACGATCGCCTGCGATACGATGCTGCCGTTCTTCGGGCTCACCATGAAGCTCGGTCCGGTGGCGAACTGGGGCGTTGCGCTCGAGAACAATCTGGTGCCGGTCGACACCGCGGCGTTCGAGACCAACGTGTCAGGCATCTTCGCGATCGGCGACATCAACACCTATCCGGGCAAGCTCAAGCTCATCCTCTCCGGCTTCCACGAGGGCGCGCTGATGGCGCAGAAGGCGCACCGCTACGTGTATCCGGACAAGCGGCTGGTGTTCCAGTACACAACCTCGTCATCAAGTCTGCAGAAGAAGCTTGGCGTGAACTGATTCCGCTCCAGCAGCGACCAATGCCAGGGGCATGGGGCATTTCCCGCGCGGCGCGGGTACTGGAACGCTCCGTCAAATGGCCGTAGTCTGCGCGTAGCCGAGTTCGTCGATTGATCAGGTGAATGATGATGCGGAACACGCGATCCAGACTTCGGCTGATCTTGGCGCTCGCCGCGGCCTTTGCGCTAACTGCTCCGCTTGCGGTGTCCGCGGCCGAGCTGTCGGCGGCCGGCCTCTGGCAGAAGGTCGAGGAAGGCAAGACCGAGGGCTGGTTCCTGGTGATCGAGCGCAACGGCCTGTACGAAGGCATGATCGCCAGGATGTTTGCAGCGCCCGGCGATCCGCCCAATCCGGTCTGCTCGAAATGCACCGACGATCGCAAGGACATGCCGTGGCTCGGCATTCCGCTGATCCGCGACATGAAGCGGAACGGGCTCGCCTATGAAGGCGGCAACGTGCTCGATCCGCGCAACGGCAAGGTCTACAAGGCCAAGATGACGCTGAGCGCCGACGGGCAGACGCTGACCATGCGCGGCTATCTCGGCATCTCGCTGTTCGGCAAGGACGAGGTCTGGACCCGGCTGCCGGACACCGCGATGGCGCAGCTCGATCCCGCGCTCGTCGCCAAATATCTGCCGGCGCAGGCCGCAGCGGTGAAGCCGCCGCCGCCGGCGCCCTTGCCGGCGACGAAGCGGCATTAGGACTTTTCACGCTCCGATCGAGATCACGTTCGCCCCCGTGCTGCGCGGGCGATCAGCGCTGCTCCGGTGCCGTCGGCAATGGTGCGACCGGCTCGGAAAGCACCTCGGGCACCGTGGTGTTCAATTGCAGCACGGTGGCGGCCGCGGGCACCGCCGCATCGGCCATCGCCGCATGACCTTCGGCGCTGGGATGCACCGCGCCGCCATACACCGCCGACAGGATGCCCCATGTCGCGTCGTGGATGTCGGTTGGCTGCATCGAGGACGGCAGGCCCTGCGGGTAGGTCATCGCCGCGAAGTAGCTGTCATTGGCGTCGCGGATCCAGCGCGCGCGCGGCAGATAGGCACGGTATTCGCCGGCGCTGCGGCCGCATTTCAGCGGCTGGCTCGCCGCGGCGACGATGTCGGAGACGAAGCTGTCGCCGTTGGCGGCGAAGCAGTCGCGGTCGAACTCCGGATCGGTCGAGGCGCGCGCGCAGAAGCCGTGGCTTGCAAACGCGTCCTGATGCGCATCGACGAAGGTCATGCGGTCGGCCTGCGGATTGCGGCAGATGATGCCGGACTGGCACTGCGCGATCGCCTTGAGCTGCGGCAGGAACTCGTTCTGCACGAAGCTCGAGACCGAGGCGAGCCGCTTCGGATCGGCGTTGAACGAGGGGTGGATCTCGAAACCGGCGCGGCCGCCGGGGCAGGGCGCGCCGCCATTGGCCAGCGCCGGATTGGCATAGGCCGTGTAGATCACGTGCGAGAGGTCGCCGCCGAGCAGCGGCTTCAGCGCATCGCGCAGCTTGGCGAAATCGGCCGGCAGGTCGCGCGCCAGCGCCGAACGCGCATCGTCGACGCTGGCCATCGAGCCGCCCTGGCTGAACAGCGTGCGTTCGGTCGGCGTGTCGACGATCACGTTGGCGACGAGGCCGGAGAAGTAGATGTCGTTGGCGCCGATCGACAGCAGCACGAGATCGAGCGCGCGGTCCGGCTGCCGGCGCTTGGCGGCTGCGAGTGCCGTGCGCAGCTCGGCGATCTGGCCGTTGACGGTGCCCGAGCAGCTGCTCGCGGTTTTCGTCGGCAGACATTCGCGCGCCTGCTGCGAGCCGAGCAGCCCGTCGGCGATGGTGGCGCCGGTGCAGGCCAGCGGCAGATAGGTCACCGCGATGTGCGGATATTGCACGGCGAGCGCAAGCGCGGTGCGGGTCTGGTAGCTGTACAGTGAGCGATGACAGGCCGAGTTGAGCCACAGCGCGCCGTGGCGCTGCCAGTTCGCCAAGGTGTCCGGCGCTTCGCAGGCGCGTCCGCCCTTGAAGCCGGCGCGGCTCGGCCGGTAATATTGCGCTCCGCCGAGATAGGAGCGGAAACAGAATCCATCGTCGGAGAGTGCAATCGCGCGATCGGGATTGCCCTCGCCGGATGCGATGCTGTCGCCGAGCCCGGCGATCAAGAGGTCGCGCACCGCGATCTGCGTCGTCACGCGCTGGTTGGCGTCCGAGCCGCTGGCGACGTCGACGGTTGCGACCGTGGTGCGGCCGTAGCGGACGCGCAGATTGACCGGCTCGGCGCAATCGAAGGTCGACGATTGCGGCCCATCGCCGTCGTCGAACGACCAGGCGCAGGTCGCACCGACCGGAACCGGGCCGGTGAGCCGCACGACGATCGGGTGGTCGATCGGCGTCAGATAGCTTTCCTTGACGTTGTCGCGGGTGCAGGGCTCGCTGACGCGGCCCTGCAGGTCGATGCAGAGCCGGTTGACCGTGTTGCGCGCCCAGCCGCGGCCGTCGCTTTGCAGTTCCAGCGCCTGTTCCGAGGCCAGCACGCTGCGGCCGAGCCCGCTTTCGACATGCAGGCGGAAGTCGCGTTCCTCGCGGAACAGGCGGAAGCGGTTGCGGACCTCCCAGGAGATCGAGAGCTGGGTATCCTGCGCCTCCGCGGCTGAAGCCAATACCGCCGCAAGCGCGCTGCCGAGCAGCACGCTGCAGACCGTTACACGAAACGAAAATCGAACCAAAAAGCCAATCATGGCGCGGTTTGACGCGAGTGGTACGGCGAAAATAAGAGAAGCGGCTGCAGGGATCAAAATCCGGGATCGAAGAAACCCGGGGCAGGGGCTGATAACGTCGCTGTTACCGTCTCAGCCGCCTGATCTGCTGCTGCCGGCTTTCGATCGGTTGCCGCACGGTCGCCGAAGCCGTGCAGGCTTGGCTTAATCTTTTTCGTTCCTGCCATGGCCGCACCACGTTCAGCCACAGCTCGCGCATGCCCATGATCGAGATCGAAATCCCGAACGGGATCAGGAAATAGAGGATCCGGAACACGACCAGCGTCGCCAGCAACTGCTCCTTGCTGAACTCCGGCAGCGCCACCAGCATCGCGGCGTCGAACACGCCGATCGAGCCGGGGGCATGGCTCGCAAAGCCGAGCAAGGTCGCCAGGATGAACACCACCGCCAGCGAGACGAAGTCGATATGCGGCTCGGTCGGCATCAACAGATACATCGCGAGCGCGCAGAAGCCGAGATCGACCACGCCGATGATGATCTGCAGCAGCGTCAGCTTGGCCGAGGGCAGCACCACCTTCCAGCCGTTCTGGCCGAGCTCGCGGCGCTTCTCGCCGGTCAGCAGCCAGACGAAATAGGCGCCGATGCCGGCAAGGCAGCCGAGCGCGATCAGCCGGTTCATCGCCGGCGGCAGCAGGTCCATCGCCGACGCCGCGCCGGGGTGCCAGGCCATGCCGAAGCCGAGCACGAACAGATTGCCGAGCCAGAAGGTCAGGCCCGAGAGAAAGCAGATCTTGGCGACGTCGATCGCGGAGAGGCCGTAATCGGAATAGATCCGGAAGCGGATCGCGCCGCCGGTAAAGACGGTGGCGCCGATATTGTGGCCGATCGTGTAGCTGGTGAAGCTCGATAGCGCTGCGATGCGGTAGGGGACGTGGTTCTTGCCGATCGTGCGCAGCGCGAAGAAGTCATAGAAGGTCAGCGTGCAGAACGCGCCGACCACGCAGAGCGCCGCGAGCGCGATCCGGTGCGGCGCGATGTCGGTCAGCGCGGTGAGGATGATCCCGGTATCGACGCCCTTCAGGGTGTGGATCAGCGTCGTGATCGCGAACACGATGATGAGCACGCTCGCAGCGATCCCGAGCCGTTTCCAGCCGATCTTTTCCTTGAAGCCACGCCCGAGCGTGGTCAGCAGCCGAAGCATTCATCCTCCCGGCAGGGACAATTTCAGTGGGACCCGGTCACGGACGGCGACGGGTGACGGGCAAACGCACCGTACGCGATGACCCATAAGGCAAAACCGATGCGTTGTGCAGCCCTTGACAAGCCAACCTTCGGCTCCTGTGCAGCGTTGTTGTCATACTGGCTACATATGTTCTCGCTCTGCGGAATGTGAGTCGCGGCCATGTCGCGCGCCGCGACGGGACCATTGCGTGTTCCGCCGTCAATGGGCCGTTCACGGCGATTTCATCGGCATTTTTGCCGATTTTGCCGCCGTTGCGGGGACCATGGGAGCGAAGCGAATAGACGATATGCATCGGCATGGGGGAGGTCGGGGCCGGCTGCGGCGTTTACCAAAGCGTGAAGTCGATACGCGCATCTGCGTGATCGGGCTGTGAACCGCGGTTGGGGCCGGAATGAGGCGCCCGGAGGCCGGTCCGTAGGTCTATTGAGGCAAAACGCCGCGCAACATCGTTGCGGCCACATGGCCCAGGTCGCCGTCGCAATGCCATACTTCGATCGGTGGCGAAGTATCATTGAGCAACGAAGACCTATCTCTCGCATTGGTTGCGCAGAGCGAGGTCAAGACCATGCGACAGACATCCCTGAACCTCCGGCGCGTGCCGGACCAGCGCGCGGTGTCCCAACAACCGTCGACCGGGCTTGCGGCGACGTTGACGCTCGCCGCTATGAGTCTCGGTTACGGCGTCGTGCAGCTCGACGTCACCATCGTCAACACGGCGCTCAACGCGATCGGCGCGTCGCTCGGCGGCGGCGTTGCCGAGCTGCAATGGGTGGTCAGCGCCTACACCATCGCCTTCGCCGCCTTCATCCTGACCGCGGGCGCGCTCGGCGACCGGATCGGCGCCAAGCGGATCTTCATGGCCGGCTTTGCCATCTTCACCGCGGCATCGGTCGCCTGCGCGGTCGCGCCTGATGCCGTGACGCTGATCGCCGCGCGCTGCGTGCAGGGACTGGCCGCGGCCATCCTGGTGCCGAACTCGCTCGCGCTGCTCCGCCACGCCTATGCGGACGAGACGGCGCGCGGACGCGCGGTCGGCGTCTGGGCCGCCGGCGCCAGCCTTGCCTTGACTGCCGGCCCGTTCGTCGGCGGCGCGCTGATCACGCTGGTCGGCTGGCGCGCGATCTTCCTGGTCAATCTGCCGATCGGCCTCGCCGGGCTGTGGCTCGCCTGGCGCTTTGCTGACGAAACCACCCGCCATCAGCAGCACCAGCTCGATCTGCCCGGGCAACTTGCGGCGATCGCCGCGCTCGGCACGCTGGCCGGCGCGCTGATCGAAGGTGGTGCGCTTGGCTGGGACAGCCCGTTCGTGATCGCAGGCTTCGCGCTGGCCGCCGTCTTCTCCGTGCTGTTCGTCTGGCGCGAGGCGCGCGCGGCACAGCCGATGCTGCCGCTCTCGCTGTTCAGGCAGCGGATGTTCGCGTTGACCTCGATGGTCGGCCTGCTGGTCAACGTCGCGTTCTACGGACTGATCTTCGTGCTCAGCCTGTACTTCCAGCAGGTCAACGGACTATCCGCGTTCGCAACCGGCCTCGCGTTCGTGCCGATGCTCGGCGCCGTGCTGCCTGCCAACCTGATCGCGCCGCATGTCGCAGAGCGGATCGGCGCGCCGGCGGCGATCGCGCTCGGCGCCGCACTCTCGGCGGCCGGATGCCTGGCGATGCTGTTCATCGGTCCCGGCACCTTCTATCGCGCGATCTGCCTGCAATTGCTGGCGATCAGCGGCGGCCTCGGCCTCCTGGTGCCGCCGTTGACCTCGACGCTGCTCGGCAGTGCCGAGCCGCAGCATGCCGGGATCGCGGCCGGGGTGCTGAATGCGACCCGGCAGACCGGCAGCGTGCTCGGCGTCGCGCTGTTCGGCTCGATGGTCGGCCGGTCGGCGGCCTTCATGGCCGGCCTGCATGCGGCCCTCGTGATCTCCGCGGGCGTCTTGCTTGCCGCCGCCGCGCTGGTCTGGATCGGCGCCTCATCACGAGCGCGGCGGTGAGTGAAGCTTGCTCCCGACGGGCGGCCGCCGACGGGTAGCCGAGGCTGCGACAAGACTGAGACGGGACTGAATTGAGAGGACTGCGGTTTTCCTCGACGGTATTCCGTTCATTCAAGGCTTCTTCACCATGCGTGGAACCTTGCTGCGGTGCGTTACCGTTCGTACACGAATACGCTTGTTCTTATGGGTCCATAACGGGGGCCTATATGTATCGCGTACTCACCTGTCTCACCTTGGAACATGACTGGCGGTTGGTCGTCCTCGGTGGGGTGATCTGCCTGCTCGCCAGCGCCGTCGCGATCAGCCTGTTTCACCGGGCCCGCGCTGCAGAGGGCCGCGCCCGCGAGATCTGGATCGGCCTCGATGCGGCCGTCGGCGGTTGCGGTATCTGGGCCACCCATTTCGTCGCCATGCTGGCATACGATCCCGGCATCGAGGCCGGATACAACATTCCGATCACGCTGCTGTCGCTGGTGCTCGCGGTTGCGATCCTGGCCGTTGGCCTTGCCGTCGCATCGCTCGATGAACGCTGGTGGACGGTCGCCGCCGGTGGCGCCATCGTCGGCATCGGTGTCGCGGCAATGCATTACACCGGCATGCTGGGACTGGAATTGCCCGCGCGCATCGTCTGGTCGCCCGGCATCGTCGTGACCTCGATCGCATTCGGAAGCCTGTTCGGCGCGCTCGCGCTGGTCGTTGCCACGCGCGGCGAACGCCTTGGCGCCACTGCGGCTGCGACCGGTCTTCTGACGGTTGCGATCGTCTCGCATCATTTCACCGGGATGGGTGCGGTGACGCTGGTCCCGGACCCGACCATCGTTCCCGACGGACTTTCGGTCTCGCCGCGCGTGCTCTCGTTCATGACCGCGGTTGCCGCCTTCGCGATCCTCGGGCTGTCACTGATCGCCTCCATCCTCGATCGCCGCGCCAAGACCGAGCTTCACAAGCAGAAGATGGTGCTGGATACCGCGCTCGAGAACATGTCGCAGGGGCTGTGCATGTTCGATGCCGACGGCCGCATCATGCTGTTCAACGAGCGCTACAGTGAGTTGATGGGGCGCAATCGGGTGCCGCTGCAGGGGCGATTGCTGATCGACGTCCTGCAGGACCTGCATTCCATCGGCGAGTGGGACGGCGACCCCGAGGAATTCTGCCATGCGCTCGTCGCCGAGGCAAAGGCCGGCAACGGCGCGACGCGGATCGTCAGCCGCAACGAGCGCGCGATCCGTGTCGTCGACCAGCCGATGAAGGGCGGCGGATGGGTCGCGACCTTCGAAGACATCACCGAATGGCAGCAGGCCCAGGAACAGATTTCACACATGGCGCGGCATGACGCGCTGACCAATCTGCCGAACCGCACGCTGTTCCGCGAGCAGCTCGAGAAGGCCTCGCGGCTCGCCAAGCGCTCCGACCAGCTCGCGGTGCTGTGCCTCGATCTCGATCATTTCAAGGAGATCAACGACACGCTCGGACATCCGGTCGGCGATGCGCTGCTGCGCGAGGTCGCGCGCCGGCTCGGCGAATGCGTGACCGAGCACGACACCGTGGCGCGGCTCGGCGGTGACGAATTCGCCATCGTGCAGTTCTGCAGCAATTGCGAACCGTCCGTGGTGGCGTCGCTGGCGAGTTGCGTGGTCGAGCGGATCGCCGCGCCCTACGAGATCGAAGGCCATCAGCTCGTGATCGGCGTCAGCATCGGCATCTCGCTCGCGCCCGAGGACGGCAAGGATCCCGACGAACTGCTGCAGAAGGCCGATCTCGCGCTGTACCGCGCCAAGGCCGATGGCCGCGGCACCTACCGGTTCTTCGAGACCGGGATGGATGCACGCGCGCAGGCGCGCCGGCTGCTGGAGCGTGACCTGCGGCTCGCGCTCGAACGCGACGAGTTCGAGGTCTATTACCAGCCGATCCGCGATGTCGAGGGCGATCGGGTCGTCGCCTTCGAGGCGCTGGCACGCTGGAATCACGCGCAGCGCGGGCTGATCGCGCCCAACAATTTCATTCCTGTCGCCGAGGAAACCGGACTGATCGTCCCGCTCGGCGAGATCGTGCTGCGCAAGGCTTGCGTCGAGGCCGCACGGTGGCCCGCGGACATCGCGGTTGCCGTCAACCTGTCTCCGGTGCAGTTCAAGAATCCGAACCTGGTGTCGTCGGTGAGGGCGGCGCTGGATGTGTCGGGCCTGTCGCCGGATCGGCTCGAGCTCGAGATCACCGAATCGGTGCTGCTGCAGAACAGCGAGGCGACGCTCGCGGTGCTGCACGAGCTGCGTGGTTTCGGCGTCCGCATCTCGCTCGACGATTTCGGCACCGGCTATTCGTCGCTGAGCTATCTGCGCAGTTTCCCGTTCGACAAGATCAAGATCGACCGTTCGTTCGTGACGGATCTCGCGACGCGCGAGGACTCGATGGCGATCGTGCGTGCGGTCACCGGTCTCGGCAAGAGCCTCGGCATCGTCACCACGGCGGAGGGCGTCGAGACCGATACCCAGTTCGACCTGCTGCGTCAGGAAGGCTGCACGCAGGCGCAAGGTTATCTGTTCAGCCCGCCGCGGCCGGCGGCTGACGTCGCCAAGATGTTGCGCCGGGCGCCGGAACGGTCGGTGGCGTGATTGAACAGGCGCCCGCTTACTGCTGTCGATCACTCGCTGCTATGCAGTCTGTTTCCCATCCATAAGCCAATAGACGATGGCCGTCAGAGCAAAGGTCGATGCGCCCGCAACGGCGAACGCGGCAAGATAGTCGCCATTCGAACTGCGCTGCAGGACCGCGCCCAAAAGTGCAATCCCGAAGCTGAAACCGATTTGGCGCATCGTGACGCAAATGGCTGATGCGGTCGACGCACGATCGCTTGGAACGGCCGACACGGCGGCAGCGGTGATCTGAGCGTTGATCACCGCACAACCTGACCCGCTGACGAGCAGCGCAATGACTGTCATAGCCAGCGTGCCCGGCCCCCGATTTGCGCCGGAGATCGCACCGAGTGCCACGTCAGCCATCCCGATCAGCGCGAGGCCGCCACAGAAGAACGACCGTTGGGGGATGCGGCTCGTCAAGGCCGCTCCATAGCGCGGCAACACCATCATCGGCAATGTGAGCGCGACCAGGAGCCAGCCCGCCTCGAGCGGATTCAGTCCCAATGGTCCGCGCGCCAATTGCGGCACGTAGACGAGCAGCGACCAGAATCCGATCGATCCCGCTATCGGGACGAGGCACATTGCGATGAACCGTCGCGATCCGAATAGCCTGGGATCGAAGGCGGGGTTGGGGTGCCGGTGTTCCACCCAAACGAACAGGAGCAGCGCAATCCCCGAAGCGGCGAGGCCGGTCAGGCACGTCGCCGACGCGATGCGGCCAAGCACGGGTGCTTCCAGCAGCATGAACGCGAACGCCGCCGACGTGATCGCGAGAAGGCCGGCACCGAGCCAGTCGACCTTGGCGTTCGAGCGCTGCCGGTCGAGGCCGTTGCCGATTCTGCATTGCGCCAGAGAAACCAAAACTGCGCAAAGCGGCAAGTTGATCCAAAAAATCCAACGCCACCCGATCGTATCAGCCAGCAACGATCCGAGCGGCGGGCCAGCGACCATCGAGGCGCCGACGATGGTGCCCCAAAGCCCAAACGCCCGCGCGCGCCGAGGTCCCTCGTAGGCACCAGCCAGGAGGGCGGACGAGGTGCTGGTGATGCAGGCACCCGCGATACCTTGCAACGCACGGAATGTCAGCAAAACGT